>CAYPUM010000350.1:0-4613 GCA_964413545.1 uncultured Roseibacillus sp.
GAGGGTGGCGCAGGTTTTCAACCTGCGGGAGGGTGGCGCAGGTTTTCAACCTGCGGGAGGGTGGCGCAGGTTTTCAACCTGCGAGAGGGTGGCGCAGGTTTCCAACCTGCGTGAGGGTGCCGCAGGTTTCCAACCTGCGTCGGGGTGGCGCAGCTTTCAACCTGCGCCACCCTCGCTTCCCCGTCACCCCGGCCGCAGATCCTCCGCCCCCACCGTCCCGCGATCCGCGAAAAACTCGATCAGCGCCGCCCGGCTGTCCGGCGGCAGCAGGGTTGCCTTGCACTCCGGGCGCTCCGACAGCGCCCGGAGGCGCATCAGGCGCTTGCCCGCCGACTGCGCATCGCAGGAATTCACGATGATGCAGTAACGGTGCCCCGGAGGACGCGCCCCCGGCTTCGCCAACGAATCGATACTACGAACAAAGTAGGATGCCGGCCGGCCGCCGCGGCCTCCCTCGCTCCGGCCCACCTCGACCTTGAACCCGTGCAGGGCGCGATCCGACCCGTCGGCAAACGCCTCGTTGAGCACGCCTGTCAGTTCCTCTTCCGTCAGATGCAGGGCCACCAGCCGGTTCTCGCGCGGCAGCAGCTTCCAGGCGTCCCGGATGGTCTTCTTACCCGCCGCGAGCGAGCCGCCGCCGAAGGTCCCGTGAAACACCCCGTCGGGCGCCAGATCGTGCTTCGCCGCCGCATGCAGGAAGGCCGCCCCCAGCAATCCCTGCACCGGGCTGCCCGCGCCCGCCTCCGGCGCCTCGTCGGACAAGCGCACGCCGAGTTCCCCGATCTCCTTCTCAAGGTAGGAATCGCTCTCCTCCAGTTCCTTCCCGGCCGCCTCGATCACCACCGGATCCTCCCGCACCCGCTCGTCCATCAGAACCGAGGAAGCGTGCTTCTCGATCAACCGGCGCGATTCGGCATCGAAGCTCAGATCAATCCGGCCGCAATGGATCCCGTAGTAGTCGGCCTGCGTGTAGAGCGTGCCGTTGACAAGACGGCCCGGTTCATCTCGATGCGTGTGCCCCCCGATGTAGACGTCCGGCCCGTCCCCGACATCGAGCAGTTCCCGAACCCGGTTCGCGAAATCATCCTCCTCCCGCAAGCCCATGTGCCCGCAAGCCACCACCGCGTCCACCTTGGCCTCCTCGCGCAAGTATTTCAGGCTCGCCTGGAACGGTTCGACCGGATCGACCGCCTCGAAGCCGTTCAGCATTTCCGGCCGCAGCCAGTACGGCATCCCGGGTGTCGTCAGTCCGATCACCCCGATCCGGAATCCTCCCACTTCCTTCACCATGTGCGGGACGATGTCCGCCAGCGGGTGCAGCGGATCCTCCAGCGAGCCTGCCGGCTGCCCGTCGAGCTTCATGTTCCCCGCCAACACCGGCATCTTCGACCGGCTCACGGCGTCCAGAACCACCTCCGGCCCCCAGTCGAATTCGTGGTTCCCGATGACCCAGGCGTCGTATCCGAGCTGATTGAACAAATCGATCATGATCCGCCCCCGCGTCATCCAGCCCACCGGCGTCCCTTGATACACATCCCCCGCATCCACGAGCAACGAGTGCGGGCTCTCCTTGCGCCATGCCCTGATCTGGGCGGCACATCGGGCCAGCCCGCCGACATTCACCACCCCGTCCCGAGTCCGCGCCGGCCGGATATGCCCGTGCAGGTCGGTGGTGTGAAAGATCGAAACGGTCCGCACTTCGCGGCCTCCGCCCGCCGCCCGGCCCGGCACTCCGAGAACCGCCGGCGCCCCCGCCAAGGCCGACCGCTTCAGAAAAGTCCGTCTCGCCAGCGTTCTCATCCCGCGCAGCACGAACCTAGGCCCATCCCCGCCGATTGCAACCGCCGCGGCGCATCGCCCTGCTTACTCCTTCCCGTCCTTTTTGCGCGCCGCGGCCCAATCGCCCATGGCCGTTGTGATCATCCGCAGCCGGCCCCGGTGATCGCGATACGGAACAAGGAGGTAATGCAGGCCGGTCTCCTCGGCGTTTTCGACGCTCCCCAGCGAACGCTGCTGGTGCATCAGCCGAAACCCCTTCCCGTCCCAGCCGGGAACGTCGAGCATCTCCTTCCATCGAGCCCGCAGCGCCCGCCTCCCCCCCAGCGACAACGGCAGCACCTCCGGCTCCTGAACCACCGAATAGACCGACAACGGATGATCTCCGGCCGCCGGCGCCCGATCGATCCTCGCCGCCCTTGTCAACCTCACAGTCTTGCCGCCCTCCTCCTTCTCGACGTCATAAAGGACATAGACGACCGACTGCCCCGCCTCCACCGTCAGCTTGCGCCGCAGCGGCCGACAGTCGTCGTTCTCCACCACGATGTCGTACCTCCCCGCCAACAGACCAAGGGGACCCGACTCTTCGCCGCTCCGCAACCCGTCCCGCCCCACCGTGCGCCCCTCGACCTCGATGCGGGTCTTCCCTTTCGAGCGAATCGCCACCACGAAGTTGAAGTACCCCACCTTCGACGGATCGACCCCGCCTTGCGCAACGAGCCCGCCCGGCGCCGCCGCCAGTCCGCTCCAAACCAGCCACAGAATCGCCCTGATCGCAATGCCTCTCATCGGACTGTTCCTCTCTTTTCAAAAACCACCACCGGGTCGGCCACCGAACCATCCACGATCCGGGAGCCTCTGCCCGCCTCCCGCTCCGGCCGCAGGAACAAATGACAAACCTTCGCCCGGGTCGCCTCGACCGACCCGTCCCGCGCCCTGACTTGCCCCACCACCCAGACCCGGAAGTTGCGACTGCGTGTGGTGGTCAACTCATGGATCCTGCGAAACAGTTCCTCCCGGCCCTCGTCATCCGTCGCCTCCGGTCCGGAACCGTCCCTCCACTGCGCCAGGTCCCCGAAAAACGCCCTGCCATCGGCGGTCCGGATCTCCCCCAGCTCCGACCGCGAGCGAAACGGCCGCGATCGCTCGACCGCCTCCGCGAACAAGTCGCCGGTCTGCTCCGCGAACGGCGCCCGCATGGCCCCCTCCGGCCTGCGCCCGGGATCCGCCGTCAATCGCACCCCCGCACACAACGCCCGCAGGACATCCCGCCGCGCCGTGTTCAGGTTCACCAGCCCCCGCGTCCCGCGCGCCCCGCCCGCCGCGTCGAGAACAAGGAGGTCCAGCAACCGCGCCGCGGGCGCCTTCACCTCCCCCGCATCGCCAAACACCGCGAACTCGGGGTAGCCGACGCGCAGCGTGAATCCTCCTCCCCCGTACCGCGCCACGCCCGAGCCCGAATGGCGCACGTCCCGCCATTGCGCCGGATCAAAGACGTGACCCAGCTCCGCCAACGAATCGTACCGCCCGCGGTTCGAGATGTGCATCGGCGCGAGGTCCGGCATGGCGGGCGGCCGCGGGACGGAGTCGGGCCGCCGGTGGTCCGAGCCCGGCTTGCCGCCAAGGATGCCGGCCTCCCGCGTCGAGTGCCCCGCGTCCGGCCAGTCCATCGGGTCCACCGTCCCGAAGCCCGCCGTATTGGCGCCCTGCCACGACGACCTCTCCGCATAGTTCAAGCTCGACCACTGCCGCCGGTTGTAGAGCGATCCCCGCGGGTCTCCATGCTCGCCGGAGTCCGGGTAGAACGGAATCGCATTCCCCTTCCATTTCCTCTCGCCGACGCCGAAGAATTTGTAGTGGCTCTGCCGCTGCGCGCCCTTGTTGGCGTGGGAGTTCTTCTTCACGAACCCCGAGGCGTCGGCCAGGACGAACTCCGCGCTCCCTTCGTCCTTCCATTCGACGATCCAACTGTTTCCCGGCCGGCTGTTCCCGGGATACTTCGCCAAACCCGAATGGAATCCCCCCAGCGGGATCCTCCATTCCCGCGCCGCACCATGGAGGCGGTAGTCCGAGAGTTCCACCACCTCGAACCCGTTCGGCGTCATCGAAAAGTCCTCTAACAGGAAGACCTGCGGATCACCGTAATGCTCCGCAACCCGATGCGGCCCGTTGTAGGTCACGACGTTCCGGTTCCAATACCTGATCCGCAGCGAGCCCCTGATCCTCCGGTCCGAAAGGTTCCAGAACTCCACCCACGTGTTCACCTCGAAGATGCCCGCCTCCCCCGTCTCCCCCTTGAAGTGGTATTCATCGAACACGAGGTTCACAAAGGGAACCCCTTCCATGCCCCGGTAACTCGGCCATTGCCCGGCCTGCTCCGGCCACGGCGCCACGTCCCCCGGCCCTTGCGGCAGCGGAAGCTCCGGCTTCCCCGCCTCGACCGACACCTGCCCGTCGGCGTCCGCATAGTCGATGATCCCCGCCGCGATCGTCTTGAAGTAATCATGGGGCTCTCCGAGGCTCCCCTTCCGGTCCCCGAACCGCGGATAGGCCGCCGCAAGGAACGCCGCCAACCCCTCCACATCGCCTTCGGCCACATATTCGTTCAACGCCCGCGTCACCTTCCCGCCAAGCTCCCCTCCGGCCCGCGAGACCCCTTCCGCTTCCGCCGCGAATCCCATTCCCCGCGGAATGACCTGGTGTTCGAGGTCCTCCCGCATCCCCACCGCGATGTTT
This sequence comes from uncultured Roseibacillus sp., assembly GCA_964413545.1. Classification (GTDB taxonomy): domain Bacteria; phylum Verrucomicrobiota; class Verrucomicrobiia; order Verrucomicrobiales; family Akkermansiaceae; genus Roseibacillus_B. Next base: position 4,513 of record CAYPUM010000350.1, read on the forward strand.
CGCATCAGTGACTCGGGCCCGTCTCCTCCAAGGAGCTGCAGGACCGTCCCCAACGATTCGAGATGCTCGCGATTCCCGTCCAGCCGGTCATATTGCTCGCG
>CAYPUM010000351.1:0-4600 GCA_964413545.1 uncultured Roseibacillus sp.
CAGGTTGGGGGCGGGTTGGCGGTGTTGGCGGCGGAAGAACTCCTGTACCGAGATTCCTGCGGGGCCGCCGTGGTCATGGTTGCCGGGAATGGCGTAGACCGGCCGGCCGAGCCGGCCGATGGCGCTGCAGGCGGCCGAGACGGTGGCCTTGTCGGCGGTGGGGGTGTCGAACAGATCGCCCGCCACCACGATGAAGGAAGCCTCCTGTTCAGCGGCCACCTTGCCGATCCGGTCCACCGCGTCGATTCGCTCCTGCCGGACGCGGGCCCGCTTGTCGGGGTCGTCGATGCGGCCGAACGGCTTCCCGATCTGCCAGTCGGCGGTGTGGAGGAAGGTGGTCATCGTGGGATGCGATGTGCAATGTGCGACGTGCGGGGTGCGGGGTGCGGGGTGCGGGGTCACCGGGTCACCGGGTCATCGGGTCACCCGGTCACGGGGTCACGGGGTCACGGGGTCACGGGGTCACGGGGTCACGGGGTCACGGGTCACCGGGAATCGAATGCAGGAAGGGTGTTGGATATATGCGATTGCGAAGCGCGGGCAATCCCGGAAAGGAGGCCGTCATTCGCCGGTGAAGAGGAAACGGTGGTAGAAGTAGAGTTCGCGGAGGAGGAAGCGGGCGCGGGAGCGGAGGGAGGTGAAGCGGGTGGTGGGGGTGGCGGAAGGGCGGGCCTCGATGCCGTGCCGGCGGGCGATGGCGACGGCACGCTTCAGGTGCCATGGGTCGCTGACGATGAGGGCGGATTGGTAGCCGTGCCGATCCATCAGGTCTTTTGCCTCGGCGAGGTTTTCGATGGTGTCCTGGGACTCGGTTTCGACGAAGAGATCCCCGGCGGGGACCCCGCGGTCGAGGCAATAGGCGCGGGCGACCTGTGATTCCGCGAAGGGGGCGCCCTCGCCGAATCCTCCGGTCAGGATCAGGGCCCGGACGCGGCCCTGCTCATGGAGGTGGATGGCATGGTTGAGGCGTTCCTTGAGGACGGGCGAGGGCCGGTTGTGCCATGCCGCGGCGCCGAGGACGATCGCGCAGCCGGCGCGGCGCCCGTCGTCGCTGAAACCGAAGCGGTGGATCGAAACGGCTTGGTATGCGAGGTACAGAAGAAGGACGACCACAGCGCCCAGCGCGAGGCGCAGAAGCCGGCGGCGACGGGGCGAAGCCATGCAGAGCCGGTTTTACCCGATGGCGGACGGGGCGGGAAGGGAGAAGAGAATGACGAATGACGAAATGCCCGAAGGAAGGGCGAAGGGCGAATTGAAGCGCACCGGCCATGGCCTCCACCGGCACGAGGCCGTTCTGGGCGGCGCGGCGTATGCCGTTCGTCATTGGGTATTTCGTCATTCGTCATTCCCGCCCTCCGGGCGGGGCGGGTCAGTGCGCGGCGAGCCAGTTGGGGCCGGTGCCGGTGTCGACTTTGACGGGGACGTGGTTGGGGAGGGAGAGGGCGTTTTGCATGGCTTCGACGATCCGGGGGACGAGGTCGTGTTCCTCGTCGCGGTGGAGGTCGAAGACGAGTTCGTCGTGGACCTGGAGGAGCATGGCGGAACGGCGGTTTTGCTGGCGGAGGAGGTTGTGGACGCGGGTCATGGCGAGTTTGATCATGTCGGCGGCGCTGCCCTGGATGGGGGTGTTGATGGCGGCGCGCTCGGCGTTGCCGCGGACGTTCTGGTTCGAGGAGTTGATGTCTGGGAGGTAGCGGCGGCGGCCGGTGAGGGTTTCGACGAATCCGTCTTGGCGGGCTTCCTCGATGGTGCGGTCCATGAACGCCTTGACCTGCGGGTATTGGGCGAAGTAGGTTTCGATGATTTCGGCGGCTTCGGCGCGGGGGATGCCGAGGCGCTGGCTGAGCCCGAAGGCGGAGATGCCGTAGATGATGCCGAAGTTGACCATCTTGGCGGTGCCGCGCATTTCGGGGAGGACGTTGGCGAGCGGGACGCCGTAGACGCGGGCGGCGGTGGCGGAATGGATGTCGAGGTCGTTTTCGAAGGCCTCGATCATGCCGGGGTCGCCGGACATGGCGGCCATGATGCGGAGTTCGATCTGCGAGTAGTCGGCGGCGAGGAGGGTGAAGGGTCCGGGGCGGGGGACGAAGGCTTTGCGGATCTCGCGTCCGGCCTCGCTGCGGACGGGGATGTTCTGGAGGTTGGGGTCGGTCGAGGCGAGGCGGCCGGTGGCGGCCACCAGTTGATGGAAGTGGGTGTGGATGCGCTGGTCGTGGGGGGCGACGTGGCCGGGGAGGGCGTCGATGTAGGTCGACTTGAGCTTGGCGGCCTCGCGGTAGGTGAGGATGTCGGCGACGATGGGGTGGTGAGGGGCGAGCGCCGCGAGCGTTTGCTCGTCGGTGCGGAACTGTCCGGTGCGGGTTTTCTTCGGTTTATCGACGAGTTTCATCTTGTTGAAGAGGACCTCGCCGAGCTGCCTTGGGGAGTTCAGGTTGAAGTCGGCGCCGGCCTGTTTCTTGATTGAGGCGCTGAGTTCGTCGAGGCGTGTCTGGAGTTGGCGGCCGGACTGTGCGAGGATGTCGGGATCGAGGGTGATGCCCTCGTGTTCGACGGCGACGAGGACCGGGAGGAGGGGGGACTCGATCTCGTAGAAGACGCGCCGCTGGCCGTGGGACTCGAGGGCCGGCCCGAGCCGGCCGGCCAGTTGCAGGGTGATGTCGGCGTCTTCCGCGGCGTATTCGGCGAGGCGCACGAGCGGGATGCTCTCGACGTCGAGCGTCTTGGATTTCGTCCTTGCGGCGGCGTGGGCGAAGAGGTCGTCGCCGCCGTCTGCGGCGGGGGCGGAAGCCTCGACGAGATCGCCCAGCTTCACGGGCGTGTATCCGAGGAGGGACTCGGCGAGGTAGTCCATGGTGTGGCGTTGATCGGGCTCGACGAGGGCATGGGCGAGGAGGGTGTCGAAGAAGGGGCCGGCGACTTCGAGGCCGTGATGCAGGAGGACCGCGAGATCGTATTTGAGGTTGTGGCCGATCTTCTCGGCGGGGCCGGTCAGGGCGGGGCGGAAGTGGTCGAGGGCGTCCTGGTCCGGAATCGTGGCGTACCAGGCCTCGCCCGGTTTCCATGCGAAGGCGATCCCGAGGAGGCGGGCGCTGAAGCGGTCGAGCGAGGTGGTCTCGATGTCGAAGCAAAAGCGCTTCTCGTTTTCGAGGAGGGCGGCGAGCTTCCTGCGCTCGGCGGGGGTGTCGGCGAGGCGGTAGTCGTGGGGGACCTCGGAGAGCGTCTTGAGGCGGGCGGCGGGCGAGGGTTCGGCGGAGGATTCCGGCGCCTCGGCGGGGGTGGCTTCGATGCTGTGGCCGCGTCCGGCCACGAAGTCGTCGCCGAAGAGGCGCTTGCCGAGGGTGTTGAACTCGAACTCGGTGCAGAGGGACTTGACGGCCTTCTCGTCGAGGTCGCGGCGTTCGAGGTCGGAGAGGGCGGTGTCGAGGGGGACGTCGAGGATGATGGTGGCGAGTTGTTTCGAGAGGCGGGCCTGCCCGGCGTGCTGCTCGATCTTCTCGCGGAGTTTTCCTTTCACCTCCGCGGTGTTGGCGAGGAGGTTTTCGAGGGATCCGAACCGGGCGACGAGTTTTTGGGCGGTTTTCCGGCCGATGCCGGGGACGCCGGGGATGTTGTCCGAGGCGTCGCCCATGAGGCCGAGCATGTCGATGACCTGGTGCGGTTGGTCGACTCCCCAGAGTTCGCGGAGGTGGTCGAGGTCGATGAGGTCGTGCTCGGCCCCTTTGCGGCCGGGTTTCCACATGATGGTGGTCTCGGAGATGAGTTGGCCGAAGTCCTTGTCGGGTGTGACCATGAAGGTTTTGAAGCCGGGCTCGGTCTCGGCGCGCTTGGCGAGGGTGCCGATGAGGTCGTCGGCCTCGAAGCCGTCCATTTCGAGGACCGGGATGTTGAAGGCGGCGCAGAGGCGTTTCACCTCGGGCAGGGCGGAGGCGAGATCTTCGGGCATCTCGTCGCGCTGGGCCTTGTATTCGGGCCATGCCTCGTGACGCGGAGTGGGGGCGGCGGTGTCGAAGGCCACCGCGAGATGGGTCGGGTTCTCCTTTTCGAGGATCGTGAGCAGGGTGTTGGTGAAACCGAAGAGGGCGGAGGTGTTGACGCCCCGCGAATTCCGGATCGGGTTGTTGATGAAGGCGAAATGGGCACGATACGCCAACGCCATCCCGTCGAGAAGGAAAAGCCGCTTTTCAGGCATGCGGGAGCGTCGTTTGCGCCGCGCACGGGGTCAACGCCCAATAGACGCCGGAGCCCTCGGCCTCGAGATGACAGGCCGTCCCGGGGGATCGGCGGCGCCCGGAGATGACAAAACGCTGGTCTGGGGGGGGTATTGGTGGATAGAATACTTGCAAGGCCAATGAAGTATGTCGGATGGATGATCCTGATCGTGGGTTGTTTTGCGCTGGGCCGGATGTTGTATGATCCGTTGTCGCCGCTTCTGGTGGAGGGTCCGGACCCGGACGGGGAGAATCGGCCGCCGCGGACGCTGACGGAGTGGTTCGGCTCGACCTACCGCCAGTTGGAGGTCTCGCTGGAGCTTGAGACGGTTGGGGATGACGAGATTCCGGAGGAGGTGATTCTCACGAAACCAGCCGTGGTGGCGGCCGGG
>CAYPUM010000352.1:0-4597 GCA_964413545.1 uncultured Roseibacillus sp.
CCTGTCGCTTCCCTTTGATGACATCGGCTTCGGCTACGATGTTTACGGTGGCGAGGTCACCGGCGGAACGCCGGACCGGCCGCTCCGGCGCGACGCATACTTCGGCCTCGGATACCGCAACTGGATGAATCTGCCGGTTGAGCGCGCGCCGAACGACAAGAAGGAAATCCCCGTCCTGCCGAGCGGCGCCAAGGCTTACTATGGCTACGGCGGTTACAACGCCTGCATCAGCGGCGCGCTGACCGGCTACCCCGCGCCGGGAGGTGATGCGCGCCTGGTTGTCTGTTGGCAGCGGATCGCTGCCGGCGGGGCCGGAGCATGGGGACGGAAGGACGAGGCTTTCAAGAGCATGTTCCCCAGGATCGTGCCCAAGATCACGGTTTGGTGCGGCCCGACCGCAAGGATCGAAAATGTCCGGTTCGACGATTTGCATCGCGGAGGAATCGTCGCGCCGAGCATGGAGGCCGTTGACCAGTGGAAGAACATCTCGTTCGGCGATGCCTGCCTCAGCAAGGATCCCAAAGAACTGGTGCGCGGATACGAAGCGGAAATCGCGGAGATGGAAAAGGGCCATCCCCTTTCGATCCTGGAACCCGTGGCGAAGTACACCACCAACTAGACATGATCGAGATTCGACCTTGGGGCCGGCACGGCGTCTTCCCATGGGCGCAGTTTTCCGTCGGCCTGTTGTTGTCTGTGACCTCGGCCGCGGTGTGGGCGGCCGAGCTTGTCGGGGGGCCCTACCTGTGCAATCCGCGCATGGACGGCATCACCGTGGGTTGGGTGGCGGATGCCGCCCGGGCCGGCGAAGTGGAATACGGCGAAACCGGGGCGTTCGGCAACAAGGCGGCCATCACGAAGTGCGACCGGATCGTGCAGGCGCCGGGAGCGGCCTCCGAGCGCTTCGCCTGCCGGGCGCGCCTGCGCGGGCTGAAGCCGGGAATCACCTATCACTACCGGGTCTCCGGCGGCGGGCTGACCGGCGAGGGGAAGGGCCGGTTCCGGATTCCGGCGGCGGCCGGCCCGCTGCTGGTCGTCTTCCAGGGCGACGACAACCCGATCACCGATCTGGACGTCCGGTTCGTCGAGGAGCGGGCCGGCCGGCCGGCGGATTTGCTGGTGGATGTGGGCGACACGGTCCAGCACGGGAGGGATTTCTTCGACTTCAAGCCGCTGCTCTACCGCCGCATCCCGATCGTGGTGGCCAAGGGCAACCACCATGACGACTGGCCTGACAAGAATAATCTGCTGCACCACTTCGACTACGAAAGCCCCGCGGACGTCGATTCCGGACATGTCATCGATTACGGTCCGGCGCGCTGGATCATCGGCCCCTACGTGCAATACGCCGATGACTTCAACGACCGGCAATTGAGCTGGATCGAAGATCAGCTCAAGGGGACGGAGCGCCGGTGGAAGTTCTACGCCTGTCACCATATCTTCTTCAGCGACGGTTATCACTGCGCCCTCCGATGGGGCACGGATGCGGGGGAGGGCGAGCGGCGGCGCCGTTCGGTCTGGCCGATCTTCGTGAAGCACGGCGTGCGGATCGCCTTCAACGGCCACGACCACGTCTACCAACGCACCTTTCCCGTGGACGCGGAAGGCAATCCGACGCCGGAGGGAACCGTCAACCTGGACCCTTCGATCGGCAACAGCGTCCGCAACCGGGAGAGTCCGTGGATGGCCCGCTTCCAGCGCAGCGGCGACGACCCGAAGAGCCGGGTCAAGGGCGTCACGTTCCTCCACTTGGAGGGGAACCGCGGCAAGGTCGAGTTCCACACCCGTCCGCAGAATGACGCCGCGCCCGGCGATTTCAGGCTGATGGACGGATTCACCTTCACGCCCGCACGCTTCAACCGCGATGCCATGCCGCCTCGCTCCCAGAGTCCTTGAGAACTGGAAGTTGCGGTGGGATCCAATTCGAGATCGGGTTCCTGTCCCACGCATGGTTGCGCCGCGGCAGGCAGCAAGCCGGCAAGCAGCATGGCCGCGGACGGACGCTGAGCCAGTATACCAAAGAAGGATCTGAAATGGTTTTTCATTGGTCCCATGGCGTGCTTAGACTGCGGGGAACTTTGCTGGAGAGCCACCATGACGAACATACCCGCGGGTTCCGTCTCGACGCAGGATGACCGGGAGATGACGGCCCGGCAGGAAGTCTCCGGGGGCGCCGCCGCCTGCAACAACCCGCGCCGCATTCAGTGCGGGATCATCGAGCGGGGATGTCAGACCCACATCGATTGGAACCTGCACGAGGGTTCCGGAGACCGAAACTACGAGATCGAGGTGAGCTTCTCCGAGGAGATGGACGCCGTGCCGGTGCTGATGATCAGCCTCGCGGGGCTTGAGTGCAGCAGGGCCGGTCGTTGCACCGTCGATCTGAGCCGCGGAAAAGAAAGCCGCAAGGGCTTCAGCATCTTCGTGTCGACGCGGTCCAAGGCAAGAGTCTATCGGGTGAAAGTCTCCTACACGGCCTTGGTCATGCCGTAGCGATCGAGTGGGAATGCCGCCTCAGCGTGGCGGGTGAGCGGTTCCCTTCGCGAATCGTTACTATCCGGCTCCATTTTTTGTTTGTTGGAGTTTACGTTTGCCGTGGCGAGTTTTGAGGAATGATCAGCGGATTTGGGATGGATTTCGGGGAATTGGCAGGGATCGATGATGGCCCATGCCGGGCGCGATCCGCTCTGGCTGGCCTGCATGGTGGTGGCCCTCCAGGACTCGATCTGGGCCGTCGGCAATCCGAACGCCGGCGACTTGTGCCTGCGCTGTCACACCCCGGGAGGCTGGCTCGCCGGACGGAGCGACCCGCCGAACCTGACCGCCCTGAGCACTGCCAGCGGGGATCCCGACTTCGACGGCATCAACTGTGACCTGTGCCACCGCATGGTTGATCCGATGAGCGGGCTACGGCAGCCGGACGTGCCGCCCGAGACGACCCCGGAGGCGTTTGCGAGCAGTTTTTCGTTCCAGTTCGCCACCTTGCCGGACCGCAGCTACCAAGTCCAGTATTGCGATGCTCTCCAGGCCGGGGACTGGCAGGATTTGGGCGGAGCGATCCCGGGCGACGGGACCACGGTGCCCATCACCGACACTGGTCTCTCGGGAGAGTCCCACCGGTTTTATCGTGTCCAGTCCACCTTGGATCCGCCAGGCATGGACCCGCCGTCCTGAACGGGTTTCGGCGAGGTTCGTGGCGTCTCCAGTGGCGGCGGAACGCCAACTGCGATCCTTATCCCGGGATCCACCTCATGAAGGTGTGGTGGCCCGAGATTGATGCGTTCGCGAAATTCAAGCTCCTTCTTCGTTATCTCTTGGATTTGCCTTGTGCCTTTCCGCTGCCTTGGTCGTGGGGGACAAGGACGAGGAGTTCGGTTGACGCGATGTTGCCGGACGCAAGGCTGATGGCGTCCACGCCGGCGTTGCCGATGGGAGATGTGGTCGATACGACGAATGTCCCGTTCCCGTTCCCGAGATAGAGGTTGAGGTTTCCGTCGTTGGTGGAGCCGAATCCGCCCGTCTGCACGACGATCATGTCAATGTTGTCGTCGTTGTTGAAGTCGCCCGCGGTGAGGGCGTAGGCATCGTGGTAGGGCTGATTGATCACGACGCCTTGGTTGGCGAAACTGCCGTTTCCGTCGCCAAGGAAGAGATAGACGTCCCCCGGAGTGCTCCCCGAGACGGCATCGGGGGTTCCGTCGTTGTTGAAGTCGGCGACCGCGACCCCGAAGGCGCGGGACTGGCCGTTCAGGTCGCCGATGTTCACCTGGCTGAAGCCGGGTTGCACGGCGGCGCCATGGGTTTGAACTCCCGCGGCGAAGGAAGCAGCTGTGGTGAGGCTGAGGATCCGCCCGACGAAGGGGCGCGAGCTGTGTGGAGTGCGAATTTGTTTCATGGTGGCAAGGTTTCAAGGAGAGGGCCAGGGAGGCAGGCGCACGCCGGCGGAATGCCGCCGTGCCGGATTCGCTCCAACTCCGCCTCACGACGAGGCCCGGAATCGGGAGAGTCTTAATCAGGACGAGGGAGTGGCAAATCGGGAAAACGACGCGTCGTCTTCTAGTGAATGTGCCTACAAACGGGGTTCAGGATTTTCAACATTTCAGGACAAACAGAGTCATTTCGGGAGCAATTCCGCTGCCTTGCTCCCCCACCCGTTAGGTTTGACGTGTCCAATGGGCAGCGGGTTGCAAAAAAAACGAAAATCGGTCCGTCCGGCGCCGCAGTTTTCGGCCGCTGAGCGGCGGCAGCGGGAGGGAGACCCGCCAACTGACCGGAAGGACCCGGCCTGCGCGGCAGTCATGATCGATTTGCGGCGATCCGCACGAGGCGGGCGTGAGTTTCGGCCGCTTGTGCCAGAAGCGCCGGAGGAATAGGGCCGTGGTCGACTTCGTGGGGCCTCGGAGGGCGAATGGCCCGGGCTGCCTCTGCCATGGCGCCGGCATGGCGAACCTGCGCGGCGTGCGCAAACGCTCCCAAGCCCGGCCCGGGCGCTCTGCACAACGCGTCGAAATCGAGGAAAACCGGCCGTCGTCCGCTCCCTTCGAGGAGAGATCGGTAGGCGACGATCCAATACTCGATCCAGAAGGGCAGACCGTTG
>CAYPUM010000353.1:0-4592 GCA_964413545.1 uncultured Roseibacillus sp.
AAGGTATCGAAGCCGCACGGGCACTCAGAACTCCCTGGGATCGTGGGCCAGTCTGGGTGTCCAGGGCACGGCCTTCAGCCGGTCCCAGACGTTCACCTCGGTCAACTGGAAACCGAAACCAGGCTGGGCCTGAATCAGGAACTTGACGTAGCGAGTCCGGACGGGCTTCTCGAAGGGGCCGGATACGGCTGGGATGTCTACGCGTTCGGCACCCTCGCGTTCCGCCTCCTCAACGGCGTCTTCCCGCGCTGCCATGACGTCTTCCGCAAGGTCGCCCCCGCGCCCGGCGAACAGCGCCGCCCCGGCGTCGAGGCCGATTGCGTCCGCATCTCCGAGAAGCTCCGACAAACTGCCCTCGCCCCGTGGAAGTGCTCCCCCCCCACCCGGGAAGAAGAAGAGGGCCGCCTCGTCATCGAACGCTGCCTGCAGCTCGACCCGTCGAAACGCTACTCCGACATGCGCGAAGTGCTGCAGGATCTCGAGGAAATCGCCGCCTCGCGCCAAGCCCGCCTGACCCGCGAAAACGAGGAGAAGCACGTCGCCGCACTTGAACGCCGGCATCGCGGCTGGCGAACCGCCGCCGGCCTCGGTATGGCCGCTTCCCTCGCCCTCGGAGGTCTGATCGCCTTCCAGATCCTCCAGTCCCCTCCCATCGAAGTCACCAAGGTCCTCGTCGCCCCCGAGCGCGAAGAGGACCGCATCGATCCCGCCGAACTCGACGCCGCCAAGGAAGAGGCCGCCCGCGCTATCGAGGAACGCGACGAACTGGCCCGAGCCAGCGAAGGACTCCGGGAACGCTACGTCGAGATGTCCGAGGACCTCAACGCCGCCTTCGCCCTCAGCGATCAGCTCCTCGCATGGTCGGTGGAACGCGGCGCCGCCCGGCTCCCGACCCTCGAAAACCGCCTCGGCCGCCTCAAGGTGCTCGAGCGCTCGATGCACGAGCTGCTCCAGCGCAGCGAGAGCGAGCCGCCCATGCAGCGCCACCGGTGGCGCATCAAGCTCGCCCTCGCCGAAATCGCGCTCGCCGGCAATCAGACCGGCCTCGCCAAAGACCGCCTCGCCGAAGCGATTCGCGAAGCTCCGGCCGCAGACGACGCCACCTTGCGCCGCCTGACCCGCGCCCGGGTTCTCGTCTGCCTCCTCGGCTCCGATCTGCCCGGTTCCGGCATCACCCAAAGCGAGTTGGCCGAGACCGAAACCGCCCTTGCCTCCCTCCCACCCGAAGCCAGCGAAACAAAGCGATTGCAGGCCGCCCTCCAGATCGCCTCGGCCCGTCTCGAAGACCGGAATGGCGACTCCGCCGGGGCTCTCGAAAACTACCGGCGCGCTTTCGCCGCCATGACCGCTCTCTGCGAAGAGCAACCGCGGCTCGCCGCCCTGCGCGTCTGGCGGGCCCGCGGATACACCGAAGCCGCCACCGCCGCCGCCGGCCATGGCGCCGTGGACGCCGCCCTCCTCCTCCGGGAACAGGCCGCCGTGGAACTGATGGAACTGCACGCCCGCCATCCCGGCCGCGCCGACGTGCAGGTCGAACTCTCCAAGGCCTTCGGCGCCATCGCCGAGTCTGCCCTCGAAAACGGCGACCACCAGCGGGCCGAAGACCTCGCCCACCGCTCCCTCGACCTCCTCCATGGCGCCGTCGCCAACCCCGAAGAACGCAAAGACGCCCTCGTCCAGCTCGCCACCCAGAAAAGCATCGTCGCGGCCTGCCTCGCCGACCGCGGCAACCTCAAGGAGGCCGCGGAATTCATCCAACAAGGCGCCCAACACGCCCGGGACGCCCTCGACCACGACCCCGGAGATCCCATGTCCCGATACCGCCTCGCCGTCCTCACATGGCAAAAAGCCGGCCTGCGCGAACTCGCCGGCAGCCACCCCGACGCCCTCCGCCTCGGCCGCGAGGCCCAGTCCCTCCTCGACAACCTCCTCGAAAACGGATCCACCCGGCCGCCCCCCCGCGAAATCAAGCGCTCCCTCGCATACCTCACCAGCGACCTCGGCCACGCCGCCCAGCTCGCCGGCCGCGACGGCGAAGCCATCGGCCTCTTCCGAGAATCCCTCCGCAACTGGAAATCCCTCGCCGCCACCGAAAAAAACAACCCCGAATTCCAGGACGGCCTCGAATGGGCCGAATTGCGCCTCCGCGAACTCGACGCCATCTCCTCCGTCTCCCCCGAGCCCCGTTAGCCCCCCTGCGGACCCCCTCGGCGACCTCGCCCGCTACCCCGGCTTGTCCGGCGAAGCCCGAAGGGCGACGACCGAAGCCCCCTGCCATTCAACAGGCTCAGGCCCCGGGCCGCTCCGAAGCGAGCAACGGTGCCCTTCCTCCGTCCCAAGGACGAAATGCCACCTTCGGAAAACCCCTTCCTCGCGCTGAGATTGACAGTGGCCCATAAAAGAATACTATGACCCATGTGAAGACCACGATCGAGTTGCCGGACGAATTGCTCGCCCGCGCCAAGTCCGTCGCAGCGGAACGCCGGACGACGTTGAAATCCATGATTGAGCATGCCCTGCGCCGTGAACTATTGGAACGCGACGAGGCCTCTGCACCGGGATCCCTTTGCGGAATCAATGATTATGGTTTTCCCGTGTTGCAGGCCAAAGGCGGTGGACCTCACGCCAGGGTCTCCAGCGAAACGGTCTACAGACTACTCGAGGATGAAGACAAGTGACTTCCTGAACCTCCATGGTCTTCCTTCTCGATGCGAATGCGCTGATTGCCCTCGGGGATCCGAAACACGTTCACCACCTCCGGGTGCAGCAATGGTTCCATTCTCAGAAGCCCCTCTCCTGGGCAACGTGTCCTCTGACTGAAAACGCCTTTCTCCGCATCGTCGGAAACCCCGGCTACCCTGTTGATTACGGGAAACCCGAAGACCTCAGGTTCGTGTTGAGGCGAATCTGCTCCTGGCCCGGGCATCAGTTCTGGGGCGACGAGATCTCTCTGCTGGATGCTGCCAGCTTCCCGAAACTCGCCGGTTCAAAGAAGCTCACCGACCTCTACCTCCTGGGGCTTGCGACCCACAAACGGGGACAACTGGCGACACTCGACCAGCGGATCGATCCCGCCATCGTGCCGGGAGGAACCGCCTCATACTTCCTGATTCCTTGAATTTCCGGCAAATGAGGCGTTGTCAATTCACCCAACTTGAAGTTCCTTACCGCACGTGCGGGCCGCCTCAACAGCCATGATGGACGCCATCAGGGACTACCGCTTCGACGAGCGGCCGTTCCTTGTCTTCTGGGAAATCACGCGGGCCTGCGCCCTGGCCTGCCGGCACTGCCGCGCCGTGGCCCAACCCCGCCGGCACCCCGACGAACTGGACGACTCCGAAGCCCTCCGCCTCGTCGAACAGCTCGCCGAGTTGCGCCCCCCGATGCTGGTCCTGACCGGCGGCGACCCCCTCATGCGGCGCGACGTGCTCGACCTCGCCCGCCATGCCGCCCACCTCGGACTCCACGTCGGCCTGAGCCCTTCCGCCACCGAGCGCCTCGCCAAGGCCGACTTCCACGCCTTCCTCGACGCCGGCATCCAGCGCATCTCGCTGAGCCTCGACGGCGCCACGCGCGAAACCCACGACGCCTTCCGCGGGCTGGCCGGCACGTTCGACCGCACCATCCACGCCTACGAGCAAGCCCAGAGGGCCGGCCTGAGCGTCCAGATCAACACCACCCTCACCCGCGGCAATACCGCGGAATTCCCCGCCTTCCGCGACCTCATGTTCGAGCTGAAACCCGCCATGTGGAGCGTCTTCCTCGTGGTGCCCACCGGGCGCGCCGGGCTCGCCGACCAGCCCGACCCGCAAGCGCTCGAAGAGATCTTCGAGGAGCTGGCCGATCTCGCCGGCCGCGCGCCGTTCGGCATCAAGACCACCGAAGGCCATCACTTCCGGCGCGTTCTGCTCCAGCGCGGCCGCGGCCGCTCCTACGGCCGCATGGGCATGCGATCCCCGCTGGGCATCCGCGACGGCCGGGGCGTGATGTTCATCTCGCACACCGGCGAAGTCTCGCCCAGCGGTTTCCTGCCCATCCCCTGCGGCAACGTCCGCTCCCGGCATCCCGGCGCCATCTACCGCGAACACCCGCTGTTCGTCTCGCTGCGGGACAGCGACGCCCTCGGCGGCAAGTGCGGCCGTTGCGAATTCCGCAAGGTCTGCGGGGGCTCCCGCGCCCGCGCCTGGGGAGTCACCCGCGACCCCCTCGCCGCCGAACCCCTCTGCCCGTACGAGCCGGTCGGGGTCGCGGAACCCATCTGACCCGAAATGATCAACCTCACCAAGCTCTGGACCGGCGCCGCCCAGCCCGCCGACGCCCTTCGCTACGGCGCACATGGTAACGGAGACCGCCCCGCGGACTGCGCGCCCGGAAGCCACGCCTCCCCCGCCCGCCACGCCCGCGAGCGGAAGCCGATCGTGGTCTGGAACATCACCCGCACCTGCAACCTGCGCTGCGTGCACTGCTACTCGGACTCGAACGCCGCCTCCTATCCCGGCGAACTCGCATGGGACCAGATGTGCAACGTGCTCGACGACCTCGCGAATTATGGTGTTCCCTCCCTCCTCCTGTCGGGTGGCGAGCCGATGGTG
>CAYPUM010000354.1:0-4575 GCA_964413545.1 uncultured Roseibacillus sp.
TTCCCGCGCCGGATCGCCAAAGGACGAGATAGACCGCCGCCAGACCAGAAAAAAACGCCGCCAGAAAACCGACCCCGTAGGCCAGCCCGCTCTCACTCCGTACAATCTCCAGCAGTTGCTTCGCCTTGAGAAGCGTCCCCCCGCCGATGGCCGGCAAGAACATCAGAAACGAAAACTCCGCCACCCGCGCCGGCGGCGACCCCGCCATCAACCCCGCCGTGATGGTCGAGCCGCTCCGCGAAATCCCCGGCAGAATCGCAAAGGCCTGCGCCACACCCATCCAGATCGCCGAACCCAGGCCAAACTCCCGCTCCGAAGCACGATACACCTGCGGCAGGAGCAGAATCGCCCCCGTCGCCAGCAGAAACACCCCCACCATGACCGGATTGTTGTAGGCCCCCTCGAAAAAATCCTTGAAGAGCAGGTAAGCCAGCGTCGCCGGAACGGTCGCCACAACCAGCCATAGGATCATCCGCCGCTCGCCCGTCCGGGCCCGCTGAAACAACCCAAGGAACAGTTCCCACAGCCTGCGCCGGAAATAGATCACCACGCTCAGAAACGTCCCCAGATGCAGGACCACTTCGAACGCGATGTCCTCCTCCGGAGCGCGCCCCACCTCCCGGATCCCCAGCAGAAACTGCGTCAGGGCGATGTGCCCGGACGAAGAAATCGGAAGAAACTCCGACAACCCCTGCACCAACCCGACCACCAACGCTTTCCAGATCTCCATGCGAGCCAGCAAACTAGGCGTCCCGGATGAGCGGTGGCAAGACCAACCCGACGCCATCCGCGAATCCCGGCGAGGTGCAATCAGCTATCCGAAGTCCCCTCTCGCCTCGTCCGAGGCGCCTCCTTGCGGAGCGTCTCGAACAAGCCCCTTGGGCGCCGAGAAATCCACTTCACTGACCCGCCCCCCCCCGAAAGGCGCCCCGAGCCGTATCCCGACCAGAACTTCGGGGAAATAGAACTTCTCGCGTTCCTTTGTTTCCATGGCCCGCAGGCGGCGGTTCGCCCACAATCCGAGCAACACCACCATGGCGCCGGCTCCGACAAGGACCGCCGCGAGGGTGTAGTTCGACCAGAGCTGCCGTTCCGTTCCCGACTCGTCCAATACCGCGCCAAGGCGTTCGGTCAGGATGCGGGTCATCCCGTCGAGGTAATCCACCCGTTTCCGGACCCCGTCCAGTTCCATCCGCAGGGCCGCGAGAACCGGCACCATTCTGTAAGCCGGCAGCCGCGTCACGGATTTCCGGCCGCCTTCAAGATCTTCCGGCTGCTGGCCGGGAAGTCCAAGGTCCACTTCCCGCGTGTCGGTATCGCAGACGATGACAATCCCGTCCCGTCCTGCTCCGACCCATGCCTCGTAGAGTTCCTGCGCCCGCTGCGTGACATTGCCCCGGATGACTCCGGCGTAAACCACGAGGTAGATCGGGATTCCGTGTTCCTTCTCGAAAGCCACGAGCCGCTCCGAAATGGCCGTGAGACGCTCGGGCGCCCGCTTGAACAGTTCCGCGTCGTCAAGAATGCGGTTGGCCGGAGGCGGCGGGTGGGCCGCGCCCCCATCTCCGGCGCCCTGCGCAAGGAGAGGAGCCATTCCTCCGAGGATCACCCCGGTCCAACAAATCGCAGCCGTTGCCAGTCCCCTGCTCATGACTTCTCCTCCGTCGCTTCGGCCGGCGCCGGCTCGTCACTTTTCCCGTCACGGAATGATGCGATCACCAGAAGGAACGCTGCCACGCAAATGCACGAATCCGCAACATTAAACGCCGGCCAATGCCCTCCGCTGGCCGGTACCAGCCTCCCGTAAAGCGGTAACTTGAAATCAAGAAAATCAACCACGTACCCCTCCGAGAGGCGCGCCCAGAACCCTTCCCCCGCATGGGCCCGCAAAAAGAACCCCTGCACCAGCCGGTCCGTCAAATTCCCGAAAATCCCGGCCGCAAGGAGGGCCGCCGCCACCCGCAGCAGCGGCGTCCCGAAGACGCCCCGCCGCCACAAGATCGCCAGCACGCCCAACGCCGCCACCGTCACCCCGAGAAACACCAGCGGCGCCCACATCGTCTCGTTGCCAAGCCCGAACGCCACCCCTTGGTTGTGAACCCGCACAAGGTTGAAAAAGCCGTCGATCACCACCCGCGATTCACCCCGCTCGAAGTTCAGCACAATCAGCCACTTCGTGAACTGATCGAGCGCATAGAGCGGCAGCGTCAGAAGCAGGATGATCCTGGGAATACGCGCCCTCATGAGACCACCGTCGACAACACCTCGCTGCAACGCCCGCACAGTTCATCCCCGCCAACCGGAGGCTCGTGGCGCCGGCACCGCGGACACATCGGACAGGCGCATTTTGAAGCCACGGCGGACGGCGCCGCACCCTCGACGACCTCGAGGTCCGCAATGATGAAAAACTCCTTGGCAAAGTCGCGGTCCTCGAGGAACTCGCGCCCCGGGTGGTCCGCCGGAAGGGTCAACTTGACCGCCGCCTCGTTGTTCTTGCTGAACTCCCGGGCCTGCACCTTCTCCTCGATGGCGGCCTGGATGACCCCCCGCAGCGCAAGCAGTTCCTCGACCCGCGGCATGACCTCGCAGGTCGCGAAGCGGTCGTCCGGCGACGGAAAGAGTTCCTCGTGAACACTGCCGGACCGCCCGGCGTGCTCCCACGCCTCGTCCGCCGTGAATACGAGGATCGGCGCCATGAGCTTCGCCAAGGACTCGAAAACGTCGTTCATGGCGGTCTGCGTCGCCCGCCGGCGCCCCGAATCCGGCGCGTCGCAATAGAGACGGTCCTTGGTGAGATCAATGTAGATCGCGCTCAGGTCATGCGCGCAAAAATGGTTGATCACCGTGAACACCTTGCGGAACTCGTAGTCCTCGTAGGCCTTCCGGCACTCCGTCACCACCTCGTGGAGCCGCTCGAGGATCCACCGGTCGACAAGCGTCATCCGGGCTGGTTCCACCGCGTCACGGGACGGGTCGAAATCGTGCAGGTTCCCGAGGAGGATCCGCAGCGTGTTGCGCAGGCGCCGGTAGGGTTCCGCGATCTGCTTGAAGAGTTCCTCTCCGAAGGGGACCTCGTTCTGCCAGTCGACGCTGCCGACCCAGAGGCGAAGGATGTCGGCCCCGTATTTCCCATAGAAGTGCTCCGCGTCGATCGGCTTCCCGGCCTTTTCGGCCTCGCTCTTCGAGAGCTTCCTCTTGTCGAGATCGACCACGAATCCGTGCGTCATGACGGCGCGGTATGGCGCCCCTCCGCGCACCGCCACGCTCAACATGAGAGAACTCTGAAACCAGCCGCGATGCTGATCGGTCGCCTCGAGATACAGGTCGGCCGGAGCGCGCAGTTCGGGGTGGCGGTCCAGAACCGCGACGTGGCTGGCGCCCGAGTCAATCCAGACGTCCAGCGTGTCCCGGCACTTGCGCGTTCCCGGCGGCAATCCGAGCCGCGCCGCCAGATCTTCCTCGCCGAGATCGAACCAGATGTTGGTGCCGTTCTCCTCCACCAGGTCCGCCACCTTGCGCACCACCGCCCCGTCGATCACCGTCTCCCCGTCCGGAGTGAAGAACACCGGCAAGGGCACCCCCCACGTCCGCTGGCGGCTGATGCACCAGTCCGGGCGGGCCTCGACCGTCCCCGCGATCCGGTTCCGCCCCCAGTGCGGCAACCACTCGACCTTCCCGATCTCCTCGAGAGCCTTGCCCCGCAGCCCCTCGATCGAGATGAAAAACTGCTCCACGGCCCGGAAAATGACCGGCGTCTTCGAGCGCCAGCAATGCGGATACTGGTGGAAATACACCTCGCGGCCCAGCAGGGCGCCCCGCTCGTCGAGGATCTCGATGATTCGCTCGTTGCTGTCGAAAACGTGCCGGCCGACCAGTTCCCCGACTCCCACCTCCGCCGTGAAGTGCCACTCGTCGTCGACCGGCGAGATCACTTCAAGCCCGTATTCCCGTCCGGCCGCGTAGTCGTCGGCCCCGTGCCCCGGCGCAATGTGGACCGCGCCGGTGCCGGTCTCGCTCGTCACGAACTGGCCGAGGACCATCCTCGAGAGCCGCGGCAGGAACGGGTGATGCATGACGAGCCCTTCCAGCGCCTCCCCCTTCATCTCCGCCAGCCGGCCCGCCGGCCGCAACCCCGTCTTCTCCTGAAACTCCTCGAGCAGGGCGCGCGCCACGACCAACCCTTCCCCATGGCCGGCGTCGTTCTCGAAACGCCCCGCCACATACACAAAGTCCGGATGCACCGCGACCCCCACGTTGGCCGGCAGCGTCCATGGCGTCGTGGTCCAGATGACCATATGATAACGCACCGC
Source organism: uncultured Roseibacillus sp. (assembly GCA_964413545.1). Lineage (GTDB taxonomy): Bacteria > Verrucomicrobiota > Verrucomicrobiia > Verrucomicrobiales > Akkermansiaceae > Roseibacillus_B. The sequence continues at coordinate 4,311 of CAYPUM010000354.1, forward strand.
CCCGTCCGGGCCGCCCGCGTCCGCCCCCGCGAGGCGGGCCACCTCCGCCTGCGACTCGTCCGTGAATCCGAAGGTCACCCACACCGCGGGGCTCTCCTTGTCCTTGTATTCCACCTCCGCCTCGGCCAGCGCGGTGTGCGCCCCGTAGGACCATTGCACCGGCTTGCGGCTCTGATAAACCGCTCCCATGTCCGCCAGTTTCGCAAACGTCCGCAGGCCCTCCGCCCCATACGCGGGATCCAGCGTCAAATAGGGCGCCTCCCAG
>CAYPUM010000355.1:0-4575 GCA_964413545.1 uncultured Roseibacillus sp.
GACGAGGCGAGGGAACGGGTGAAGGGATACGAGTTCACGCGGGAGGCGGCGGCTTCTCTGGGGATCCTGATCCGCGATCAGCCGAGTTTTCGGGAGGACGGCCGCTACGTGTTCACGGACCGCCAGGTGGGGGCGATTCTCGACCTGCGGCTCTACCAGTTGGTGGCCTTGGAGCGGGAGAAGATCAAGACCGATTACGACGGGGTGATCGAGGAGATCAAGGACCTTCTCGACATTCTCGCCAAGGAGGCGCGCGTGCTTGCCATCATCAAGGACGAACTTCGCGCCATCAAGGAGAAGTACGGGACTCCTCGCAAGTGCGAGATTCTGCCGGAGGAGGGCGAGATCTCGATCGAGGATCTGATTGCGAACGAGGGGGTTCTGGTGACCCTCAGCCACCGCGGGTATGTGAAGCGGACCACGGCCAGCGAGTACCGGGTGCAGGGGCGCGGGGGCAAGGGGGTGCGCGGGATGGAGATGCGGGGCGGGGGCGAGGATGACGACGACTTTCTCGAGCGGCTGTTCTCGGCGCAGGCGCACGATTATCTCATGTTCTTCACGAACACCGGGCGGGTTTACGTGGAGCGGGTGTATGAGCTGCCGGAAGGGACGCGCACCTCGCGCGGGCGCAACATCAAGAACGTGCTGAACCTGAAGCCGGAGGAGTGGATTGCGGCCGTGTTGCGCCTCGAGCGGAGGCTCAACGAGGAAGGCGAGGACGTGACCTTCGCGGAAGAGGGAGGGTTCGTGTTCTTCGCGACCCGCAACGGCAAGGTCAAGAAGACCGGGTTGCACGACTTCAGGAACTTCCGGAAGGACGGGATCATGGCCGTGAAGCTGGACGAAGGCAACGAGCTGATCGACGTCCATCTCACCATGGGCGGCGACGAGATCATGCTGGTAACCCGCAAGGGTCTGAGCCTGCGCTTCCCGGAGGAGCAGGCGCGCCGGATGGGGCGGACCGCGGCGGGGGTGGCCGGCATCCGGCCGGGCGACGACGACTGGGTGGTGGGCGCGGCCTTGGTGCGGGACGACAGCATGCTGCTGGTGGCGGCCGAGAACGGGATCGGAAAGCGGACTCCGTTTGGCGATTACCGGGTGCAGACCCGCGGCGGGAAGGGGATCATCACCATGAAGGTGACGGAGCGGACCGGGAACGTGGTGGGGGCGCTGTCGGTTGAAGAGGCTGACGAGATCATGTTGATGACCACCACCGGTCAAAGCATCCGCATCAGGGCGGCGGAGGTGCGTGAGACGGGCCGGAATGCCCAAGGCGTAAAGCTCGTCACGCTGCGAGGCGAGGAGAAACTGCGGGCGGTTGCCAAAGTGGTGGCGGACGCCGAACCGGAAGCCGGGGAAGACGAGGCGCCGGAGGAGGAAGGCGAGGCGCGGCAAGGAGAGGATTGAATTAGCCCCTCGCGGCTATTGACGCCTCGGACGGGGCCTGATTAAGTGCCGCGGCTCCGCGACGGGGCCGGAAACACGGGGGAACGATGGGCAAATTGAGCATTCGAGATGTGGAGGTCCGGGACCGGGAGGTTCTCGTGCGGGTCGATTTCAATGTTCCGCTGGAGGACGGTGTCATCACCGATGACACGCGCATTCAGGCTGCGTTGCCGACGATCCGGCACCTGCTGGAAGGGGGCGGCAAACTGGTTCTTTGCTCGCACCTTGGGCGACCGAAGGGAGGGCCGGACGCGAAGTATTCGCTGGAACCGGCCGCGGTGCGCCTCGGGGAGTTTCTGGGAAAGGACGTCGGATTCGTCCCGGACTGCGTCGGGGCGGAGGCAGAGAGCCGGAGGGCCGGGCTGGGCGGCGGCGAAGTGCTGGTGTTGGAGAACACGCGCTTCCACGACGGAGAAAAGGCGAACGATCCGGGATTCGCGAAGGCGCTGGCCGGCACGGCGGGGCTTTTTGTCAATGACGCCTTTGGTTCCGCGCATCGGGCTCACGCCTCGACGGAAGGCGTGACGCATCATGTGGAGCGGAGCGCGATGGGCTTTCTCATCGAGCGGGAACTCGAGTATCTTCGGGAGAAGCTGAAGTCACCGAAGCGGCCGTTTCTGGTCATTCTCGGGGGGGCGAAGGTGAGCGACAAGATCGAGGTGATCACGGCTCTCCTTGAGAAGGCGGACTCGTTCATCATCGGGGGGGCCATGGCCAACACCTTTCGTCGCGCCCAAGGGTATGAGATGGGGGCCAGCCTCATGGAAGAAGACAAACTCGACCTTGCCCGCGAGATCGTGGCGAAGGCCGAAGAAAAGGGGGTCAGATTCCTGCTCCCGGCCGACACCCTGACCACAAGGGAATTCAAGGAGGGCGCCGAAACGAGGCTCACCGCACCGTACGCCGAAGGAGGAGGAGTAGAATCCGGCTGGGAAGCGATCGACATCGGCGACAAGGCCGTCGAAGAGTTCAAGGAAGAGATCAAGCTGGCGGGAACGATCGTCTGGAACGGACCCATGGGGGTCTTCGAGATCGATTCCTTTGCCAGGGGGACGAGGGAGGTCGCCGAAGCCGTGGCGGGTTCCGCGGCCTTGACCATCGTGGGCGGCGGAGACTCCGTCACGGCCGTCAAGAAGTACGGCCTTGAAGCGAAGATGTCCTTCATCTCGACCGGGGGCGGCGCCTCGCTTGAACTGCTTGAGGGGAAGGAACTCCCGGGCATCGCCGCTCTCAACGAATCCTGAACCGGAAAGAAGATGCCTCGAAAACCGATTATTGCCGCGAACTGGAAAATGCACAAGGGGCCTGCGGAAACGCGGGAGTTCATCGAGGAGTTTCTCCCGGCGGCGCCGGAATTGTCGGAGGCGTGTGAGTTGGCGGTGGCGGCGCCGTTCGTTTCGCTGCCGGCCGCGGCGGAGTTGCTGGCCGGCTCTCCGGTCGGGCTCGCGGCGCAGAACGTTTCGCAACATGAGAAGGGCGCCTACACCGGCGAGGTGAGCGTGAGCATGTTGACCGAGATCGGGGTGCGACACGTCATCGTGGGACACAGCGAGCGGCGTTCGATCTATGGCGAGGGGGACGAGGTGCTCAACGCGAAGCTCAAGAAGGTGCGGGAGGCCGGCCTTGCCGCCATCTTCTGCATCGGTGAGACGCTTGAAGAACGGGAGGCGGGGAAACTCGAAGAGATCCTCCGGCGACAACTCCGGGAGGGTCTTGATGGATTGGCGGCGGCGGACTTGACGGCTTCCGTGGTGGCATACGAGCCGGTTTGGGCGATCGGGACCGGCGTGACCGCCACGCCCGTGCAAGCCCAGGAGTCCCACGCCTTCGTGCGGGAGGTGCTGGCCGAGCTATACGGCCGGGAGGCCGCCGAGGGGGTGAGAATCCAATATGGGGGAAGCGTGAAGCCGGACAACGCGGCGGAACTGATGGCGCAGCCGGATATCGACGGCGCGCTGGTGGGCGGGGCCAGTCTGGAGGCCGCGAGCTTTCGGAAGCTGATTGAGAACGGAGTGAGAGGCTGATGAGGCGGGCCGTCTTCGGGACCTCCGACGGCGGGTTGGTGGTCGGTGACGGTCCGTTTGAGAGCCGGAGCGATCCTCCCGAGGCGGGGGTCGCATTCTATCGAAACGACTTTGCTCTGTCGGAGCGCTGGCCGTGGTTCGTTCCGGCCCGGACCCGGACCGTGGGGCCGGGCGAGGCATTGTCGGCTGACGAGCCGGCGATTCCTGTGGTCCGGTGGAGCGAGCCGCCGGTTGATCCGTTTGCGGCGGTCTTTGCCGATGTGACGCAAGCCATCGGGCGCGGCGTGATCGAGAAGTCCGTTCCGGTGGTCACGGCACGGGGGGAAGTGACGCGGGGCGCGGCGGAGGGGTTGCTGGGGCGGCTTGGCGGGGCGCGCCCTCCGTTGCGGGCCTACGGGTGGATTGCCGGGGACGAGGGCGTGGCGGGACTTTCGCCCGAGGTCCTCTTTCGCCTTGAGGGCCGCAACATTTCCACCATGGCGCTGGCGGGCACGGCGCGGCAGGAGGAGCGGGACGCCTTTGCGGTGGATCAAAAGGAGATCCGCGAGCATGAGTTCGTGGCGGAGACCCTCCTTGACAAGCTCTCCGGGCTGGGGCGGATCAATCGTGAGGCACGGCGGATCCTCGATCTTGGACCGATTGTGCATTTCCACAGCGGGTTCGAGGTCGTGCTGACCCGCGGGGAATCCGTCGAGGGATTGATCAGAGTGTTGCACCCTACGCCAGCCCTTGGTCCGCTGCCCCGCACCGAGGCCAACCTCGCGCAGCTTCTCGGGTGGCGCGAAACGCTCGGCTGCCCGCCGTGGTTCGGGGCGCCCTTCGGGCTCTGGAGAGACGGAGTTTTCGAAGGGTTGGTCGCGATCCGGATGATTTCGTGGCGCGGATCGAAGGTTCTGATCCCCTCGGGGTGCGGGATCATCGGCGAGAGCCGCCTTGTGAATGAATGGCGCGAGCTGCGCCTGAAGCGCGAAGCGGTGCGGGATGGCTTCGGGGTCTGAGGCGCGCCCCGGGCAGGGCTGATCGTTGTGGATGGGGCGGTCCCCTGCGCCATTGGCTGAAGGATTGGCGCAACGCCGCCGGGGGGAAGGTTCGGACGGGCGGGTTG
>CAYPUM010000356.1:0-4537 GCA_964413545.1 uncultured Roseibacillus sp.
GATTCGTATTGGGAGGCAATTCTGTGAGAAAATTGTGAATAACTGGGATGTCAAGTGGCTTGGCCACCTTCAAAGCCCGGTTAAAGCAGGTTGACTATTTTGAATACCTGAACTTTCTGCACCCAAGCCGGCCGCTGGAGTCCTTGCATGCCGGAAGTCGTCGCCAACGAGTCAAGTTTGGGGCCGCAATACCGGTAAACGACGGCGACGGCGAGGCCTACGGATGACGGCGCAAGAGCTTTCTGATCGTCCCCCGTTGTGGTTGCCCTGATCGTGAGCCGGATTGCGGCTTGCCTCGTCAGGACTCGCGCCGGAGGACAACCGGGACCGGCGATGAACCCTGTCGGGGTGGGTGGGGCATTTCGAACCGAAGGCAGGGAAGGAGCCGCTCCCGGAGGATCTCCCACGCTTCCTGCGGGGTGAGGGGGCCCTCGACGATTGCGAGAATCACGGCGCCGGGAGGAACAAACCGGGCGCGGGCCGCCGCGAGGCGGGCATTGTGGTAGTTCTTCTCGTCTCCGCGCAGCCCGATGCGGTCCATGTGGGCCAACCAGACGGATTTGAAGGCATACACCGGCTGTCGGACGAGGGGGTGATCGAAGCGCTGGTGGCTGAAGACGAGTTCGCGGCCCTCGACCGTGGCGGCCTTGCTCGGGAAGGTTTCGCGCAGGACGGCGCCGGAGCCCGCCCGCAGGCAGATTTCCGGCGAGTGTCGGAACATGTCATGCCACAGGCGGGTCGATGCTCCGGTGTACTCGAGGAAGACGAGATCCATGGTCCAGGGATCGCGGCCCGGTCCCTTCCAGCGGCCGACGACGGCTTCATCGTATGAGAGGAGGTCGTCGGTTCGCGAGCCGTCGAGGTTCCCGGCCTCGACGCCCTCCGGCAGCTCGCAGGTCAGAACGGGTTCGCCGGCCCACGGAGGGTCGCCGAGCCGGTACCAGAGAAGGCGGGCGCCCTCGGCCGCGACGAGGACGAGGGAGAGCACGAGCCAGAACACTGTGGATTTCCTAGCCACTGGCAGGGGCAATGGTTCGCGTGACTTTGTTTCCGTGCCGGACGCTCCGGGCGAGGAGCCAGGCGGCCAGGGCGACGCCGGCATAGGTGACGATGAGAGCCCAGTATCCGACGGCGTCGTGCGCGGCATCCATGGCTTCGCGTCCTTCCCCGTATGCGATGCGGGTGAGCGCCGCGATGCGGCCGGCGTTGCAGAGGACCGCAAGGCCAAGCGCCCCGATGACGAGGAGGAGACGCTTCACGGCGGGCAGGCGGAGCAGTTCCCCGAGACAGAAGCCCGCCATGATGCTGCCCTGGAAGGAGCGGATGCCGCTGCAGCCTTCCGCGACGTCGAGGAATTCACCGTTCGCCACGAAGGAGTTGCCGGCCACCTCGACCGGATAGCCGGCATACGGCAGAACCGAGCTGGCGAGATTCACGACCTGGCCCGTCAGACTCTGCACAAGGGCCTGTTCCACCACCCCGGGAAGCGGCACAGCGAGCAGCGCAAAGAGAGTGGCAGGCAGCACGGAGCGGCTCACCTTCCATCCTCTCAGGAGCGCCACCACCACGTGCGTCAGCGTGAGAGTCACCGCCGCGTGCAGCCATTGCGGCCCGCCCCAGGTGAGATCCACTCCCTGGACGATGCGCAGCGGCACCAGCAGGAGCGCCCCCGCCGCCACCAGCAGCCAAGGCCAGCGCGCCCCGAGGGGCCGGGCCGCCCGGTGATCCGCCTCCTTCCAACGCTGCACGAAGAACAGGAGCGCAAAGGGCGCCACCAGCCAGCCGTAGTCGTAGTAGGTCTCGGTGCTCCAGCTCGGCGCAAGGGCCCCGAAAAACTGGAGCCAGAGCAGGGACAGAAAGATGAAAGCTGGAAGGAGGGGTTTCAGGGGTCTGGAGGCAGGGGTCAGGAGTCAGGACAGGGGCGAGCGCCCCACACCGCGGATATCCCGAATCGAGGGGGGACGTTTAAGAGACCACAATCGATTTGCAAGCAGGAATGGCGCTGGTTTCAGGTGGCATGACCGTCCCGGCAACCGGCAACCGCATCCCATCCTGAGGCCCCTCCCCGCTACCCGGCCCGCAGGAGGTTCCAGGCGCAGACGAGGGCCTTGAGGCCGGCCATTTCGATCGAGGGGTCGACGCCGGCGCCCCAAAGGAGGCGGCCGTCGTCGTGCTTGAGCTGGACGTATGCGGCGGCATCGGAGCTGGAGCCGCCGTGGAGGGCGTGGGAGCGGTAGTCGGTGAGGGTGAAGTCCTTCATGCCCTCCTCGTCGAGGGCGTGGACGAAGGCGTTGATGGGGCCGTTGCCCCTGCCGGCGATCTCGCGGGACTCGCCGTGCAGGAGGACCTTGGCGCGGCACCGGACCTCGGAGCGCTGGCCGGTGTGGTGGTCCAACTCGTAGTCGAGGACATGCAGGGGCTCGCCGAGGTTGACGAAGTATTTGAAGAAGGCGTCCCGGACTTCCCCGGCGGTGAGTTCGCGGCCCCATCGGTCGGCGAGGTCGTAGATCAGTTTTCCGACCTGGGATTGCATCGTCTTGGGCAGTTCGAAGCCGTGATCGCGGTCGAGGACCCATGCCACGCCGCCCTTGCCGGACTGTGAAGTGATGCGGATGATGGCCTCGTAGCTGCGGCCGATGTCTTCCGGGTTGATGGTGAGGTAGGGGACCTCCCACGGGAGGTCGCCGTTGTCCGCGGCCCGGCGCCGGGCGTCCATCCCCTTCTTGATGGCGTCCTGGTGGCTGCCCGAAAACGCGGTGAAGACCAATTCACCCGCGTAGGGCTGCCGGTCCGGGACCGCCATGCGGGTGGTGCGTTCGTAAATCTCCCGGATGCGCGGCAGGTCGGTGAAGTCGAGCCCGGTCTCGATTCCGTGGCTGTTCATGTTGAGGGCCGTCGTCACGATGTCGAGGTTGCCGGTGCGCTCCCCGTTTCCGAAGAGGGTGCCTTCGACCCGGTCCGCGCCGGCCAGCAAACCGAGCTCGGTGGCCGCCACCCCGGTGCCCCGGTCGTTGTGGGTGTGCAACGAAATGATCACGCTGTCGCGATCCCGGACGTGGCGGCAGAACCACTCGATCTGATCGGCGTGGACGTTCGGCGTGGCCCACTCGACGGTGGCGGGGAGGTTCAGGATGACGCGCTTCTCCGGGGTGGGCGCCCAGACGTCCATGACCGCCTCGCACACCTCGAGGGCATAGTCCAATTCGGTGTCCGAAAACGACTCCGGCGAGTACTGCAGTTGGACGTCGGTCCCCGGGAGGCTCGGGATCAGCTCCTGCACCCACCTCGCCCCGTTGACCGCGATGCGCCTGATGTCCTCCCGCGAGGCGTCCCCGAAGGTGATGCGGCGCTGCATCGGGGAGGTCGAGTTGTAGAGATGCACGATGGCCGCCTTCACCCCGCGCAGCGATTCGAAGGTGCGGCGGATGAGATGCTCGCGGGCCTGCACCAGCACCTGCACCCGCACTCCGTCCGGAACACGATCCTCCTCGACGAGGCGCCGCAGGAACCCGAACTCGGTGTCCGAAGCGGACGGGAAACCCACTTCGATCTGCTTGAAGCCCACCTCGACAAGAAGATCGAACATCTCGAGCTTCTCGGCCACGCTCATGGGAATCGGGAGGGCCTGGTTTCCGTCGCGGAGATCCACCGAGCACCAGATCGGAGCCTTCGTGATGACGCGGTCCGGCCACCGCCGATCCTCGAGGGGGATCGGCGCGAAGGGCCGGTACTTTCGAACGTTCAGGGTATTCATGAATTCAGTTTGCGGGTTGCCGGAAGCGACGGTGCGGATGGGCCTTGACACCTGCAACGGACACAGTCCACCCCGAAAATCGGGAATTCAGGACGCTGGACCAGTGCAGAACGAAGCCCGGACTCAGCGTCCGAGTCGCAGCACAAGAAGAAGCCGTGCCGTGGTCCAAGCGGTCATCGCAAGGACAGATGTCGCACGGACCAAGCCCCTTGTCGAGTGATTTGTCGCGGAATCCTGCCGGGTGGAACACGGCCGAAAAGGGACTGAAACACATCGCATCTCCCTGCGGACGTCCTGCGATTTTCCTGATGTTGTTTGCGATTTTCGCGAACTGGATTTTGTTTGGGTCCTCTGTATAACGCGCCCGGCATGCACGCACTCGAACGCCAGAACATGAAGGTCCTCGTAAAGGGGCTGGACCACGCCATGGTGGCGTTTTCGGGCGGGGTGGACAGCACCCTGGTTCTGAAGGTGGCCCGGGACGAGCTGGGCGGCCGGACCGTGGCGGTGACGGCGGTTTCGCCCAGCCTGGCGCGCGAAAGCCTCGAAGAGGCCAAGGACCTCGCACGAACGATCGGGGTGCGCCATGTGCTTCTCGAAAGCGCGGAGGTCGAGGATCCGCGCTACCGGAAGAACGACCCGCAGCGGTGCTATTTCTGCAAGACGAATGTCTACGACACCCTCGTTGGATACGCCGGACGCGAGGGGTATCGCTGGATCCTTGACGGCACGAACGCCGACGACACGGGGAACCATCGCCCGGGACTGCGAGCGGCACGGGAA
>CAYPUM010000357.1:0-4531 GCA_964413545.1 uncultured Roseibacillus sp.
CTGAGCCGGCTCAGTTGATCGGCCCGGCGTTGCAGCTCCGCGGTGCGCTCTTCGACCCGGCGTTCGAGGTCATGGCGAACCATCCGCAGCTTGTCCTCAACCTCCCGGCGCTGCCGCAGTTCGTCGCGCACCTGGTATTGCCGCGTCCGCGCGCGGATCGCGGCCCGCACCGCACTGGTCAGGGTGCGGCTACGCACCGGCCGCTGCAGAAAGATGGTATGCGCCGACCCGTTCATCTCCTTGAGCAGGCTCCAGCCGGGATATTCCCCGGCGTTGCCGGCCATCCCCAGCACGATCAAGGGAAAGTCGGACCACTCCGGCTGCCGATCGAGAATCGCCGTCAGATCGTCCCGCTCCGCCTCGAAGAGCATCTCTTCCGTCAGGATCGCGGCCGCCGCCCCCGCCTCGATCTCCGCGCAGAGCGCCATCATCCCGAGACACCGGAAACCCTCCAAGCCGGCCTCCTCGACAATGCGGCACAGGACGTCGACGTCGCAGCCCGTCGCGGCCGCCACCAGCACGCGCTCCTCCCGGGCTTCCGGGCCCGGCCCGCCGTCCGTCTCATTGGTGCCTTGGCAGATCATCAAGCTCCTTTCCCGTGAACTGCGGGGATCCGCTCAAGACGCCATGGAACTGTCGTAGCGGCTCACCCACCTGCAGGCCGTCGGGTCCGATTTGCAGTTCCCGGATGCTGGTCTCATGCGGGGAACTGCGGCTCTTGTAGACCGAAACCGCCTTGCGAATCTCGCCGCCGTATTCGAACGGCCGGAACAGGATCACCGTGTCGGCCACGTAACTCACATCGACGGCCCGCCCCGCGTCCCCCGCCAACAATCCGTGCTGGGTCATGGTGTAGAGCGAACTCACCCCCTGCTGCCCGAGGTAGGTGCTGAGCTCGTGAAGGTGGACGCTCAGGACACGCTCTTCGGGCATGGCGTAACTGTATCCGTTCAGGCTGTCGATCACGAGCCACTGGATACCATGATCCTCCACGGCCTTGCGGACCGCATGGCTGAATTCCCCGCAGGTCAATTCCGCCGGATCCACCTGCCGCAGTTCCACCGTCCCGTCCTCGACGGATTTCCTCAGGGGCAACCCGATTCCCTCGGACCGCTCCATCAGTGTCTCCCGCCGCTCGTCGAACGCGCAGAACAGCGACCGTTCTCCGCGCTCCGCGGCCGCCATCACGACCTGCGTCGCCATCACCGACTTCCCCGTCCCGCTCGGGCCCAGCAGCAGCGTGCTCGTTCCCCGCATCAAGCCGCCGTTCAAGGCCGCATCCAGTTCCTTCGACCCGATTCCGCAGTGCTCGAAGGCGGGCTTCTTCCGGTGCGCCGCTGCCATCAGCCTCGGGTAGACCTCGAGTCCGCCCTTCCGGATCCTGTAGTCATGGTAACCGCTCACGAACTCCCGCCCCCGAACCTTCGCCACTCGCACCAGCCGGCGATCCGGTCCGTAGGCGGCCGCCGCCTGCGCCAGATTGATCACACCGTGCGCAATCGAGTGCAGCATCCCGCCCGACGACCCCGAGGGAATCTCCGTCAACAGCACCGTACACTGCCGCCGGGCAAAAAAGCGCTTCAGCTGCGCCAGTTGCCGGCGATACCAGAAGTCCTCCCGCGACAGAACACGCAGTTCGCTCAGCGAGTCGATCACCACGCGCAGCGGTCCGGCCTTCTCCACCTCTCCCAGCAGCGCCTCCATCGTCCGCGGCAATTCCAGTTCGGCCGGATGGACCACGGTTTGCTCGCCGCCGATGACCGGACTCTCGTGGTGGTGAAACGTGATACTATCGAGCGGCCATCCGTGAGAGGCCCCGATCATGCCCAATTCCTCCTCCGTCTCCGAAGTCCCGATGTGCAGAACCTTCTCGCCGCGCCGCGCCCCTTCGATCAGGAACTGCAGCCCCAGCGTGGTCTTGCCGGTCCCGCTCTCGCCATTGATCAAGTAGAGCCGCCCGGCCGGAAATCCCCCGCCCAGAATCTCGTCCAATCCCGGCACCCCGCTCGCAGCGCATTCTTCCGTTGTCGGCATGTGTCTTTGAATGTCTATTGTCCGGCGCCGCCGAAGGATAAGATTCTTCCCCCGTTGTTTCGGGATCGCACGGAGCATTGCCAGTGACGCCGGGGTCATCAAGGCGCTTCCCCGCGTCCTGCCTCCGTGAAAACACGCCCCCTTCCTGCGTGCTCGCCACTACGCGTAGTACGTATTTCGCTGACGCGCCCGTACGTCGCGCCCCGCGTCTTCCCGATGCCCGTCCCGCTCGTGGCCGCGACCACGCGCCCGCCCGAACTCCTTATGGCGCGGAACTCACCGGCACGGAGGACGGAGTGACATGTCGTCCGCGCAGCGAGGTGCGCCTGCGAGCCCAGGGGGATGACTCGCGGACCGCTCCTCCCTTCGCAACCATATTCTTAGTAGCATTCCTCGCGGACCGCGGCTCTTTCGGGGCGGGGGAGGCAAATCGCACGGTGCTTTTCAGAGCGTCTTGCACATTGCATTGCGACAACCTCCCTCTCCCGCCGCGGCGCCCCCACTTCCCCGTACCGGGAAATGGCACATCGATTGCTGCCTTCAACACCCCGGAGTTCTTCCGGTCCGAACCTTGGCGTCACCATCATGTCAGTCATCTTTGAACGCATCCACACCGAGGGAATCGCGCAATTGTCATATCTGGTCGGCGACACCGGCCGGGGGGAGGCCGCCGTCATCGATCCCCGTCCCGACTGCGACGTCTACCTGCATCTTGCGCGCAAGCACGGGGTGGCGGTCACCCATCTTTTCGAGACCCACATCCATGCCGACTTCATGAGCGGGGCCCGCGAGCTGAGCCGGCGGCTTGGTTCGGTCCCCATCTGCGCCAGTCACGCCGGAGGCGCGCAATACGGATTCGAGACGCAGGCGGTGCGGGACGGCGACGAGTTCGAGTTCGGGGGCGTCACGCTGACGGTGCGGCACACGCCCGGCCACACCCCGGAGCACATCTCGCTGCTCATTCGGGAATCGGGGTGCCGCGAGCCGTTCGGGGTGTTTTCCGGCGACACGCTGTTCGTGGACTCGGTGGGGCGCCCCGACTTGTTGGGCGAGGAGGAGACCGGCAGGCTGGCGGCGCAACTCTTCGACAGCGTCAACGGCTTCTACAAACAACTGGACGACGGCGTGATCCTCTACCCCGGACACGGCGCGGGTTCCGCCTGCGGCCCGGACATCGGCGACCGCAAGAGCAGCTCGATCGGATACGAAAGAAGGAACAACCCGTATCTCGCCTTCGACAACCAGGAGGACTTCGCGGACAAAGTCCTCGCCACCGCCCCGCCCGAGCCCCGCCATTACCGCCCCATGAAGAAGGTGAATTCCGCCGGTCCGGCTGTCTTCGGCGGAACCCCGCCCGTCCCGGCGCTCCCGGCCCCCGCGTTCAAGAAGGCGCTCGAGAGCGGCCGCCATGTGCTGCTCGACACCCGGGAGATCCTCAGCTTCGGCGGCGGTCACATCAAGGGGGCCCTCAACATTGCGGCGCGGCCCGAGTTGTCGGTGTGGGCCGGGCAACTGTTCGAGTTCGACGACCCTTTGCTGCTGGTCCTCGATGACGACCGCCGTCTTGAATCGGTGGTCAACCTCTTGTGGCGCACCGGGCACACGAACTTCGCGGGATACCTCGCGGGAGGAATGAAGGCATGGGAAACCGCGGGACTCGCCTTCGAGCAAACCCCTCAGTTGACGGTGCACGAACTCAAGGACGGCCATCGTCCCAAGGCCCTCATCCTCGACGTCCGGTCCCCCGCCGAATGGGAAGAGGGACACATCCCCGGCGCCACCCACATCTTCGTGCCCGAGCTGCGCGGCAACGCCACGCAACTCGACCGCTCCGCCCCCGTCATCACTTACTGCGACAGCGGTTTCCGCGCCAATATCGCCGCCAGCATCCTCCAGCAGGAAGGGTTCGAGAACGTCCGCAACGTCCCCGGAAGCATGCAGGCCTGGAAAGAGGCCGGATACGAACTCGAAACCGACTGACTACGCCGCCCGATGCCTCTCTCCGCCTCCCTTCCGATCCGAGTCGCGGCCATGTCCGTCGTGCTCACCCCGGCGCTGGCCGGCGCAGCCACCCCGCACGCCGCCGATTATCCCGGCCCCGCCTGGCCGCCCTTCCTCGCCGGCGGCCTGATCGGGGTGCTCACCTGGCTGACCATGCTTTTCTCCGGCAAACCGGTGGGGGCCTCCTCGGCCTACGCCGCCGCCGCCGGCCTCGTCGGCAAGGCGGTCGCGCCCCGATACACCGCGCATCTCGCATATTTCCGCAACAAGCCTCCCCGGCTCGATTGGGGCTTCGTTTTCGTCGGCGCCACCATCGTGGGAGCGTTCCTGGCGGCTTGGCACGGCGGCGAGTTGACGCAGCGCTGGCTGCCTCCGTTCTGGGAAGCCCGCTTCGGGGAAGGCAGCCTTCCCCTCCGGGCCCTCGTGGCCTTCCTCGGAGGCCTCCTGATGGCGTTCGGAGCGCGCCTCGCCGGCGGCTGCACCAGCCGACACGGTA
>CAYPUM010000358.1:0-4521 GCA_964413545.1 uncultured Roseibacillus sp.
CGCCCTTCCAGAAATCGTCGCCGCCGGGCAGATCGGGGTCCACGATCGTGCCGGCTGAGCCGGTATCGACAATGGCCGACCCGGAGTAGTCCCGCCCGCATTCGGGATGACGACGCTCGCGGCGAGCAGGGTGAAAAAGGACTCGATGGCTGGTGTGTTTCATCTTGCGCTCCGTTCAGTTGGCATACGACTCTCCGGGCACCACCGGCAAGATGAGTCGGGACGCATTCGTGGCCGTCATGTGGATGGTGTTGTGGGCGATTTCGCACTCGGCCTCGGAACCGATCGGGTCGTACGTGTTTGGATGCACCTGGTAGGCCGGATGGCTGCTGCTGCTGACGTGCAGACCGATCCGGTGGCCCTTGTTGAACACCAGCGCGGTGCTCCAGCAGTCCAGCATCAGCTTGTAGACCGTCCCGCGTTCCAGTCTCGCGGGCTTGTCGAGTCCCCGGAAGTAGCGGGCCAACCCCGCGGACTCGCGGTAGACCGCCTGGTATCCGTCCGGGTAGATATCCACGAGCTTTACGGTGAACATGGTGTCCGCCACATCGGTGGAAAATGCCAGTTCGACCCGAACCTTGCCGGTAATGCCCACGGGTTCCGCAAGGGGTTCGGTGGCGAACCGCAGGATGTCCCGGCGTCCGCTCAGTTTTCGCTGGTCGAGGACGCCGCTACCACCGCTGGGCGACCAGTTGCCCCCGACCGAAGGCACGGGGTCTTTCGGATCGTACACGTAGCCAAGCGCCCCCTCGCTCTGATGCGGCGCCGTCAATGACAAGCTGCCGTCCGCGTGCAGGTAGTAGGAGGTCGCGGTGTTGGGAACCGGCCAGACGTTGCTCATCATATACCGATTCCCGGGCGCCCCCGGGTCCGTGACGTCGCCCATGAGGTAGTAGACGAGGACCGACTTCGCCTGACCTGGCGCCCCGGTCAGGATGTCCTTGACCGTCGGGACGCCCGGAATGGCGGGGACATGGCCGTTGCCGGGAAATTTAAAATCTCCACTGCTGCCGTGGCCATCGGCAGAGACGGTGACGAAGGCCCTGCCGGTCGGCGCCAGCAGCGCGAAATGGTCGAGGGCAGCCTCGCTGAAAAGATCGAACCAGCCAGTATGGCCCCGGTAGAATGCCTGGCACCGCGCTGCCCGCTCGCGCACGAACCTCCGGTATCCATCGACGTCGAACTGCGTCGTTGTCGGGCGCGGCCAATCCGGGGTTTGCAGGTTACGGTTGGTCAGCCAGGTGTAGAAGTGGCGACGGGCGCCGTTGTCGAACGACCAGTAGAGATAGAGGTTGTCGCCGGTAATCCCCGTGGAGACGAGTGCCAGGTGCGGCGCGCCCGACCAGAGCGCGGCGGTTGGACAGATTCCGTGACCGGACACCCCCCAGGCGCCCACCTTGCCGGTGGACCACGGCTGCCTGGCTATCCATTCGATCGTGTCATACCCGTCGTTCACTTCGTTCATCGTGTCCAGCGGATCGAATGTGCCGACGCCCTCGGAACCGTGCCTGCCGCGCTGGTTCTGGACGACCGTGACGCACGGGAGGCGGTTCTTGCCGGTGTACACGCCGGGGTCGTACCTGGTGTAGACCTCGGTATTGAACCGGGAGTAGGGCGTACGCAGCAGCATGGCCGCCCATGGTCCCGGGCCCTCGGGGATGAAAACGTCCGTGGCAAGCCTGACTCCGTCGCGAAGCGGCAGCATCACGAATTCGTGCCGGGTCCCGGGCGGGAGGACTGCCAGCACCCTGGCGACCGCCGTGGTGTACGCCGCCCCGTCCCGTGGCGTCTGCGCCGCGGCAGGCGAAGCCAGGCGCAGTACGCACGCCAGCAACACGCACCCGAACCATCCGGAGTGTCCCAAGCTTGTCATCTTGTTGTGTCCATACCCCTTGGACCTGCCGTCGGAGGCCACGGCAGTCCTTCTACTTCAAGACGGCCGCCGGCCACAACCCAATAGTCGCCTCGCAGATGCGTCCGCGTTCCTGACAGAAGCGTCATCGCCGGATCGATCTGAATTCATGGACTTCCAGCGAGACGGGCTTCGCCCAACTCGGCGGGCTGTCTCGCCGAGACAGCGGACGGGGGCAGCCGGCTCCTGCTTCCGCGCGCTCGGGATGACGACGCTCGCGGCGAGCAGGGTGGGAGGAATGGGTGGATTATCTTGTTTCACTTGGTTTTCCTCCCTGGTCGATGGTGTCGCCCTCGGTCCGTGGGCGTTCCAGCAGTCCGATCACGCTCCGGTCGATCGGCTCGAAGCCGAGCTTGAGGGCGGGGGAACCCGGCCGCAGGCGGAAGTCGCCGTTTTCCGGGTCCGCAAACAGCGGATCGGCAATGATGCTCTTCCGTGCCGGATCCTGCCCGCGCCCGGACGTCAGGTAGCGGGCGCCCCATTCCGGGTCCGCGGTGTTGAAGTACAGGTTGCGGGCGACCTCGCAGCGGGGCAGGAATTTCTCGCCCTGGCAGAGGTTGTCGCCCCGGCGTGTCGAGTAGAAGATGTTGCCTTCGATCTTCGCGCCGTCCATGGGATACCGTCCCGCTTCGAGGGAGAGCATCCCGCGCCTCGGCGGCGAGAGTGGCTCGGCGAGGATGTTGCCGGTCACGTGGTTCTTTCCCTTCAGGCAGACGAAGGTCGCCATGCCCCCGAGGCGCCATAGGATGTTGCGGTCGATGACGGTCTCGTATTGGTCGTCGTCGCAGCGAATCCCCTCCCCGAAGTTTCCGCTCGGACAGTCGTGGATGAAGTTCTCGCGCACCACGTTGGCTGCGCCGGCGCCGGAAATGTAGACGCCGTTCCCGTCACACATGACTTCCATGGCGTGGTGAATCTCGTTGCGCAAGACCATGTTCGCGCGCCCGTGCAGGAAGCGCTCGCGCTCATACCAGTCTTGGCCGGCGCGAGGGTCGGCCCGCCGCGCGGCCTCGACCTCCTCCCAGCGTACCGTACGCGAGCATTCCCCCTTGCCTTCGCGGTCCCAGACGATCCGCCCGGTGACGGCGATCGCCGAGTAGGGCGTGTGATGGATGAGGTTGTTGGCGATGCGGTTGCTGCCGCTTTGCCAGGCGAAGATCGCCGGCGAGTGCCAGTACATCTCGCCGATGTGGTGGATGTGATTGCCGGTCACGCTGTTGGCGGTGTTCACGTCCTTCGTCCCCGGACCGTAGCCGGCCAGCAGGACCCCGACCCCGCCAACGCGCTCGATCACGTTGCCGTCGACGCGGTTGTTGCGGCAATGCAGGTCCAACCGGACCGCGGCGGCGCCGGAGTCGGCAAAGCGGCAATGCTCGATGGCGCACTCGTCCGCCCCGCGGAAGCGGACCATCGCCGTGGGGCGGTCGAACATCTCCCAGTCATGCTGCAACCCCCAGCCGACCCGTCCCCTCTCCCACGTGTAGCGGTCGGCCTGCGTAAAGGTCAGTCCCCGGAAGACCAGTCCCCGGACGGGGGTATCACGCGGGCCGTCGTAATCGATGGCGCCCTCAACGCGAAGGAGTTCGGTCAGCGCGGGCGCCACGATGTCCTGGCCGGGCTCGTCCTCCCCGGGCCACAGGTAGATCCGGCGCGCCCGGCTGTCGAGCACCCACTCGCCCGGCTCGTCGAGCGCATCCAGGGTATTTTCCACCCAGGCACTGACAGGAAAGTGGCCGAACCTCGGCTTGAGCAGCGCATAGGTGCCGGGGATGGCGGCTCGGGCCACGCCGGCCGCCTCGTCCACCGAGGCCAGCGGCAGGATGTTCATGGTCCACGGAGCTGCCGTCACAAGCACGACCTCCACGTCCGCCAAACCCCGCCAGTTGCGGATCGCCCCCGCGGGGAAGCGCAAGAGGTGCTGGTCATCCGCACGGAAATGCGGGCTTGCACCGACCGGCTTGAACCCGATTCCGCGAGCCCGCGGAAGGCGGCGGGCTCCGTCGAACAGGGTGTAAACCCGATCGAGTCCATCCGGCAGCGGCGCCCACCACACCTTGCCGTGCGCCTTGTCGGGCAGCTCCGCCGGCGGCTCGGCCATCCGCCAACCGGTAACCGGCACCCCGGCCGTGAACACCGGCGTCTCACCCGGCCGAGCGGCAAAGGTGATCGTGTGTCCGTCGGCCGCACTGTCTGCCAGCCCGAAGACGACCGTCTCGCGAAGGCGGTAGACCCCGCCGCGAACCTGGACCACGAAATCCCGGCCAGGTCCGGCCGCCTTCAGCGCGCGCACGGCGTCCCGCGCGCGCCCCAGCGTGGCGAACGGTTTGTCTTTCGTGCCGGGATGCGCGTCGTTGCCGGTGGGCGCGACATGGAAATCGGCGGCGGCCAGGGAACCCGCACCCGCCAGAAGCATCAGGACGCTCGCAATCGGAATTCTCATCATTCATTCCCCCATACGGATTTCAGGCGGCGGATCTTCAGGTCGCGGATGACAGCCCGGCCGCCTTCCGAGGAGGCTTCGAACGCGGGCTTGCGGCGGTCCGCCTGGAGTCCCGCCATCAGGAAGGCGCGGCCGTCCTGTTCGCAGATGTCGATCACGCCGCGATCGA
>CAYPUM010000359.1:0-4504 GCA_964413545.1 uncultured Roseibacillus sp.
GCCTCGCCGCCCTCATCGTCGGCCAGCCGATGCCGACGGCGCGCTAATCAGTTACACTCAAAGTATCGATCATGTCCCGTTTGATCTCCGGCACCATCGCTCCCTGATCTACCACCCGAATTCCGAAGGCCTGGCGAAGCTCACTGAGAGTCTGACGAGCCGACTCCGAAACCTTATGACCTAACAAGAATAGATGAGAAGGCAGTGAGCCACTCGACATGCCAAGTTGACTCACTGCCTGTATGACTAGACGAAGCAGACCCTCAAGGGAACCGCCGCCTGCCCGAAGGTTCCTGCGCATACAGGGACAACGCTTCACCTCGCCCGACATTCAGCCTTCCCTCAGCATCCCGCCCGCGCTAAGATTCTCCCATGCCCCCGGGAACCTCCCGACGCTTGACTCCCGACCAGTGGCGGGAGGCCGAGGCCCTCGCCGTCCGGGGCGTGAGGTGGGAGGAGATCGCCACACGATTCGGGGTGACCGTCGCGACGCTGCGCAGGCGGGCGCGGGCGGAGGACTTGCAGACGCCGGGGCGGGTGGCGTGGAAGGAGCGGGGGCAGGGCGCGGCCCGGAGGCCCGCGGAGGCGGTCGCGCAGGCCGGCGGGGGCGACGGGGTGGGCACCGCGCTGGCGAGGCTCCAGGAGACGTTGTCCGCCGTCGCGAGGGCGCGTCCCGACGAGTTCCGGCAGGCCCTGATACACGCCATGCAAGCCGTCCTTGCCGAGAGCGCGCCGAACATCCCGCTGCCCCGCACCCTCAGCGAGTGGACCAAGCTGCACGACGCGTGGCACAAGGCCAGCGGCGCGGGCCAGAAGCGGCCTCCGGAACATCGCCTGTTCCGTCCGCTGAGGTCCGTTCGTCGCACGGTGGTCGACGTGAAGGAGGTCGATCCGCTGGAGGGGTTTGAGGTTTGAGCGGAGCGGCTCGGGAGAGACTACTGATTCCCTTTTTCGGGCCTGCTTTCACGGCGCCGTAAGCGTCCTAAATTCCTCCCCCCTCTCGGCGGGCCGGTCGAGGCGGGTGGGAGACGGTTCCGAACTCGGGGCCGAGGAAGATTCCAGCACGACGTTGGGGGGCATCGAAAGCGTCGCCCTCGGTGTAGGTGCCCTCGGCGCAGACGTAGTCCCCGGCAATGGGGGTGAGGCTATCGAAGACGATGCGGTCCTCCTTGTGCGCCTGCTGCACCCCGGCGGTCTTGAGGTTGTCGAGGATGACAGTGGCGAAGTCCTGCTGGCGTCCCCCGTATGCGTCGTCGGCCTCCTCGGCAAGGTATGAATGAATGCCTTCCCGCCATGTGTCGCGGAATGCCTTTACTTGCTCCGGTTCTCTTGACAGGTGCTCCGGTCTTCCGTCATCGACTTTCGTGGTCGTCGTTGACCATTGAAAGTTCGATCTAAAATTGATGCCGTAGGGTGGGTCGATGTAGATGCACTGCACCTTCTTTTTGGCCATCGGATTAGAGGGAAATTCAGAATTGTGGCGGGCGTTCGGCCTCGGCGGGGCGCGGCGCCATGACGGCGAAGATCTCGTCTGCGACAAAGATGCGGTTGCGGCGGTTGCCAGTTGCCTCCCGGAGGAGGCCCTGTGAGACCCAGAACTCAACGGCCTTGGCAACATTCGGGTAGGGCTCGTTGTGCGCTTTGGCGTAGCCGGCGATCGAGACGAAGGCATTGCCGAAGACGGTGTCGAGCAGGGCATCGGCCGCGCCGGGAACCCGCTTGGCCTCCTGGAGCTGGGTGCGCCGGTACTGATGGAGTTCCAGGATTCGCTTGGTGTCCTCAAGAGCAGCGGCGGCGGTCTCGCGAACGCCGGTGAGGAAGTAGGCGATCCAATCCCGCCAGGCACCCTCGCGGCTGATCGCAAGCAGGCAGCGGTAGTAGTCGTCCCGGTGGGCGTCGAAGAAGGCGGAAAGGTAGAGGAGCGGCTGGGAGAGACAACCAGTGGCGCAGAAGTAGAGGGTGATGAGCAGGCGGCCGATGCGGCCATTTCCATCGAGGAAGGGGTGGATGGCTTCGAACTGGTAGTGCAGCAGAGCCGCTTTCACGAGGGTCGGCTCGTCGGAGTCGGCGTGCAGGTAGTTTTCCCATACGCCGAGGGTTCCCTCAACCTCCTCGGGCGGGGGCGGGACGAAGGTGGCCTCGTCGAGGGTGGCACCGGGACGACCAATCCAGTTCTGACTGCGCCGGAACTCTCCTGGGGTCTTCGTGCTCTCGCCTCCACGGACCGAGCGTAGCAGAGTGGCATGCAGCTCGCGGATGAGGCGACTGGAGATGGGGACCTCCCCGAGGCGGCGCAGCCCTAATTCGAGGGCGTGGACGTGGTTGGCGACCTCCACTACATCGGGGCGGCGCGGCTCGTGGTCGGGCTCGACCTCGAAGAGCAGAAGCTCGTCCACCTCGGCAATGGTGTCCTCGATGCGGGAACTGAGGATGGCCTCCCGACGCAGGTAGGGACGGATGAGGAGATGGGGGTTTGGTAGCAGGCTGCCCGCCCCGCTCAGTTCGGCAACCGCCCGGTCTGCCTCGGAAAGAAGCCCCGCGAGCTTCCAGTCGATGGCCAGGGACGGGGGCAATGGAGGAGGGTGGAAGGCGTGGTAGCCGCCTGAAACAAGGCGGCAGAAGCTTCGCTGGCTGGCATTGAAGTCGGAGAGGTTCACTGTTTTATGGAAACCGAGTTTGAAGGAGTAAGCGCCGGCCTTATTGTATTAAACCTCTTTTTATTAAAATAAGAAACAGGAGCGAGTGATCGAATGCCCGGTCGGGTGCAATAGTGGGGTGAGACGCATCTTCGAGTCGTCGGTGAACTTGGCCTGGATCGTCTCCTTGGGGAGTTCGACGCGGTAGCCCTCGACGCAGGGGAAGGTGATTTCGAGGTGGTCGCGTTCCGGGCGGACGGCGTGAATCTGGGTGCAGGGGGGCGGCGGCTTTGGCGGATCGCCCGGAGGCGAGTTCGCGGTGAAGTCGAAGGGGATGCCGAGGACGTTCGAGTATTCGACGCCGAACCTGTTGTTGTCGTCGGTGGTGTAGTTCAGCCGGCGCAGGCCCCGCCCCACGACCTGCTCGCAGAGAAGCTGGGTCCAAGTCCCAGTGTTGCCCCGGATACTCGTAGGGAGAGTTCAGGATCGGATTCTTGAAGAAGTCGGGCATCTCCGTCGGAAACGAATCGCGGCGACACTGGCCCACCTCCAGTGCCTTCTTTGCTCTCCGAACTTCAACGGGCCGGGGTCAAACTCGCAAGCAGAAATGCGTCTCCGCGCCACCGATCCCGGCGTAGGTGTCGTCCGTGTTCTCCCAATTGCGGATTCGGATTGCCGGGCGGCGGGGCGGTTGGTAGCTGTGGAGCGTGGATCGGGAGGAGATCGAGGCCAATCTTGGGCATCTTTCGGATCTTCTGGGGGCACAGGAGATCGTGGGAGAGATCGTGTTGTTCGGTGGGGCGGCGATGGTGTTGGCGCACAAGGCAAGGGTCAGCACCAAGGATGTGGACGCTGTTTTTGTCCCCAAGACAGAGGTCTACGCGGCGGCCGCCGAAGTGACCCGCCGCCACGGGGCCCCCGAAGGCTGGCTGAACGATGCCGTCAAGGGATTTCTCAGCGACCAGGCCGAGACGCATCCGCTGCTTGATCTGCCGCACCTGAAGGTGTTCGTGGCGGTGCCGGAATACCTGCTCGCCATGAAGTGCATGAGCATGCGCCTCGGCAAGGACGAAACAGATCTGCGCGACATCCGGTTCCTGATGCGCCATCTCGGGCTGCACCGGGCCGATACCGTGCTCGAGATCGTCGAAGAGTACTACCCGCGCGATCAGGTCCAGCCGAAGACGCGGTTTGCGATCGAGGAACTCTGCCAGGAGGGTGAAGCACCGTGAAGCACGAGCCCTTGAGCCTGCGGGCGATCAGCGAGGAATGGGGCGAATCCCTGCGCCGCGGAGAGCCGCTGACGTTGTGGCGGCTCGGCGATCTCGCGGATGATTTCCGGCTGCGGGCGGCCACCCCGGAAGCCAAGCTGGCGTTGGTGAGCGGGAGGCCGGCGTGGATCGAGGACCCGTCGCAGCAGGACTGCAACGCCTATTGGGCGGCGCTGGCCGAGACCCTTTGTCGCGAGGCCGGCCTGCCGCCTCCCGCGTGGACCGAGTCGCCGCGTTGTTTCCTGCCTCGTCCATGGTTCGCCGGGGGGATGGAAAGCTTGAAGGCCATTCTGCTGGCGGAAAGCCCGGTCGCCTTCCGCCGCCGGAATCTCTTCGTTTCAGCCGACGCCCTGACGCGGGTCTGAGGAAAATAACGGCCCCGTCTGTACCGTCAGACCCATCGAGTCCCCTCACCCACGCCCTGAGCCATGATGGAGCCCGTTACTTTGGTGTCCTCCAGGTGCGGCTCCCGGGCCAGGAAACCTCGGATTACGCCTGGATCGTGGGCCTGCGCAACTCGCACGACAAGACCTACCCCGCCGGCCTCGTCGCCGGCTCGAAGGTTTTCGTCTGCGACAACCTCTGCTTCAGCGGCGA
>CAYPUM010000360.1:0-4499 GCA_964413545.1 uncultured Roseibacillus sp.
AGAGAAGACGCACCATCGCCGGTTCACTGTCGGGGTGGCGCTCCAACAACTCGTCGAGGCGCCCCCGCTGCTTCGCGGCCCTCGGCAGCAGATCCACCACGTCGCCCACCGGCGCGACCTCCCCCATACCGTGCAAGGCGTGATCGACCCGCCCGCGGATCACGCCGCTGTCCCGCGCCAATCCGCTGAATCCGGTGCGCGTGACCGAGAGCACCGCAACCTCGGGAAGCTCTTCCAAGTCCCTCCAGAACCGTCCCACCGGGACGTCCCCGAGGCGCAGGATCCTGCCCGGCGGCGCGCGGCGCAGCAATTCGTCGCCTCCCACCATGACCAGCTTGCCCAGCGCTTCGCGCAGCCCGCTGGCAGCATCCGCCACCACCGGTGCTCCCAGTCCCGCGAGGACCCGCCGGGTCTCCTCGCGTTCCTCCGGATCGAGGCCGCCAAGCATCACCACCAACCCGCGGAGGCGGTCCTCCCCGAGGAACTCGACCAGCTCCGCCACCCCGGGCCGCTCGATTTGCGGAGGCAGCCAATCCTCCGTCGGCATCGTGACAGCGGGAATTCCCTCGTCTTCTTCCTGGCAGACGTTCAAGTGCCACGGCCGGGCTCCGCTCCAGCCTGCCAACAGTTCCCCGGCATCTTGCTCGACGTCATCGCGTCCTTCCACGTAGCCCCCGAAGAGGTCCGCTTGTTCGATGGCCTGCGGGGCGCCGCTCCCGCGAAACCGTTTCGGCCGGTCTGCCGTCAACAACACAAGGGGTCTCCCCTGGTAATGCGCCTCGATCACGGCCGGCAGCAATTCCGCCGCCGCCGTTCCACTCGTGGTCACCACCGCCACCGGCCGCCCTTCCGCCATCACTCGTCCCAACGCGAAAAACCCCGCCCCGCGCTCCTCGAAGTGGCGCCATACCACAACTTCGCCGTTCCGCAGCAGACCGCAAACCAACGGTGCGTTCCGCGCCCCCCCGCAAACCACGAACTCCCGAATCCCGTGGTCAAGACACGCCTGCAGCACTCCTCCGGCCGCCCCTCCGCTCATCGCCGACAACCATAACGACCCTTCCGCCAAAGCGAAATCCCCAAAAAACTTGCCTTGACGGATCCTTCCGCCACCCATAGCCTCCGCGCCCCGCAAAAGGAGTTCTCAAGCAAATCACACCAGCGCATGGCAAACGAGACAGATCGAGGCGTGACCGTCAAAAAAGGCGAGTCCGTCGACCGCGCCCTCAAACGCCTCAAATCGAAACTCGACTCCGAGGGGATCATGGAGGAAATCCGTCGACGCCGCGCCTTCGAAACCCCCGCCGGCCGCAAGCGCCGCAAGGCCCGCTCCGCCGCCAAACGCCACCGCGTCCGCTGGCGATACGTCTCCGAATACGCCAAGTCCGAAAAGGACAAGCACGAAAAAGCCTCCAGCGAGGACTGAGCCCCGCTCACATCGCGCGAACCAGAAGCGAGGCATTGTGCCCGCCAAACCCGAAGCCGTTGCTCAACGCAACCTTCACCTCCTGCTCCCGCGCCTCGTTCGGCACGCAATCAAGATCACATTGCGGATCCGCCGTCTCGAGGTTGATCGTCGGCGGGATCACCCCCTCGCGGATGGCCATGATGCAGGCCATCAACTCCACCGCTCCCGCCGCCCCGAGAAGGTGACCCGTCATCGACTTGGTAGAACTCACCGCCAGCCCGTTGCGGGCGTGTTCGCCGAACGCAACCTTGATGGCGATGGTTTCCGCGATGTCGCCCGGCGGAGTCGCGGTGCCATGGGCGTTCAGATACCCGATGTCCTCCGGATTCTGTCCCGCGTGCTCGATCGCCATCGTCATCGCCCGCGCCGGCCCCTTGCCGTCCGGTGACGGCGCGCTCAGGTGGTGCGCGTCCGCGCTCAACCCGTATCCCGCCAATTCGGCGTAGATCGTCGCCCCGCGCTTCCGGGCGTGCTCCAACTCTTCGAGCACCAGCACCCCGGCGCCTTCCCCCATCACGAACCCGTCCCGGTGGAGGTCAAACGGCCGCGAGGCGCGCTCGGGCTCATCGTTCCGGACACTCAAGGCCCTCATGTTGCTGAACCCCGCCAGACCGATGGGCTGGATCGAGGCCTCCGATCCGCCGCAGAGGATCGCATCCGCATCCCCGAACTTCAGAATCCGCCATGCCTCCCCCACCGAGTTGTTGGCCGTCGCACACGCCGTCACAATCGCCATGTTCGGCCCCCCGAAGCCATACTCCATCGAGATGATCCCGCTCGCGATGTTCGAAATCATCATCGGAATGACGAACGGACTCACCCGCGAAGGACCGCGATCCAGCAAGACCTCCGTCTGCCCGACCAGAGTCTCCAGCCCGCCGATGCCGCTGCCCACCATCACCCCCACCCGGTCCAGGTTCACCTGCTCCGAGACAAGCCCGCTGTCGTCCAACGCCATCCGGGCCGCCGCCACCGCAAACTGCGAAAACCGGTCCGTCCGCCGGGCGTCCTTCGGCTTGTTGAAATACGGCCGGGGGTCGAATCCCTTCACTTCTCCCGCAATCTGACAGGGTGATTCCGAAGGGTCGAAGCGGCTGATCCGTCTGATCCCGCTCCGCCCGTTTTTCATCCCCTCCCATGTCGTGGCAAGGTCATTTCCAAGCGGGCTCACGATGCCCATGCCCGTCACGACAACTTTCCGATCAAACATACGCAAACGACAATCGCTCTCGCCGTAAGAGTCTGTTAACGGCGGTGGCGGTCCGACGCAAGCCTCATCCCAGCCTGCGATCCCGGCCGCGGCGGTTCGGCCGCCCGCATTCCGGGCACCCCTGCTGGTTTTCCCGCCCCTCCCACCGGTAAACGGCCCCGCAGTTCCGGCAGCGAATGCTGTTGCGTCGCACCCCCCGGGCCGCGCTCTGCACCGCGCGACGGTCCCACGCCCATCCGGCCGCCGCCGCCGCCACCGCCGCCAACAGCAACACTTCGAACACTTCGGGCAATCCGATCTCGATCATGGCGAACCAACTGCTCCGGATCCCGCAGCTTCCTCGACCCTCACCGTCACCAGATCCCATGAAATCCCGGTCGACTCCGGGTCCGCCGGCAGCGCCTGGTTCCGCATCCAGCCGTCCAGCGGCTCCGCAAGCCCGTTCCACGGCTCACCCAACGCAAGCGAGAAAACCACCGCTCCAAGAGCATCCACTCCCACGAGGCAGGTCGTTTTCCGTCCCAACCATTCGGCGCCTCTCTCCGCGGTCCAGTTCCAGCTCCGTGCCCCCCAGCGCTCGCGCAACGGCCCCTCCGCCCGGGTCACGATTCGGACCCTCAGCGGAGACGCCGGCGCCGGTTGCTCCCTTTCCTTCGCCTCGACCACGGGAAGGCGCTCGCGGAAATGCAAGCGCAGGCCGGGAAGAGGCGGCGCTTCCTCCGGCTTCTCCGGCGCCACCCGAAGCCGCGGCCGATAGCGGCTCACTTCCGCCAGCCTCGCATCGATTTCCGCCATGGCCGCCGCCACGCCGCCGACCGGCCGGGGCGTCCACCGGTCCGGAAACGGCGACTGCTGCCTCGCCCAAGCCAGCAGTTCCCGCGCCGCCGGACTGTCCCGCCGCAGGACCATCACGGAAGCCGCCTCGATATGCGCCGCCGGCCGCCGTGGAGAGGCCACGCGCACCATCGACGTCAATAATGCGAAAAGAACAAGCGCCCCAGCCACCGCCACCGTCATCCGCCACGCGAACCCGTCCCAAAACCACCTCCAGCAGAAAATCAATCCCGCCTTCATGTCGCGGGCGTACCGGTGCGATCGATGAAATCCCGGCATCATGGCTCCGGCACAACCTCCGCCTTGTCGGGCTCCGGCACAACCTCCGCCTTCTCGGGCTCCGGCACCGGGACCGCCTTGCCGGGCGCCGCCGGTTCGTCGTCCGCCTCGCTTGCCCCCAGCGCCACCTTGAAGTTTCTCGCCAGCGCCTCCTCCTGCATCCGCCAGACCACGCCGTGGGGCAGGTTCCGGTCCGCATTGATCACCACCAGCTCCGCGCCCGTCTCATTCCGGCGCGCCTCCAATTCCTCGCCCAGTTCGTCAAGCGCCACCCGTTTCACCCCCACGAAAATGCTCGGATGGATGTCCCCCTTCGCCGTCACCGCGATCCGCGGCCCGTACCCCCGAAGCCGAAACACGCTGCCCGGCGCACTGATCCCGATCCCCGCCTGCTGCGCCACGTTCGTCACCAACACCAGAATCACCAACAACAAAACCAGCAGATCAAGCCCCGGAAGCAGGTGAATCACCCCCGCCCGTTCCGGAAGTGTGAGCCTCTCCTTCACGACCGCGTGGATGCCGAACCGCGTTCCCCCCGCGCTGCGTCACGCACCCCGGCCTCGTCGCGAAACGGAACGATCTCCGTCTGGCCGCGCGCATCAACGATCAGATTCACCACCTCGATGGCGGTCCGCTCGAGCCGGTTCACGAGCCGTTTCGCTTTCCCCAGCATGACAAGATAAAAGACGTATGCTCCCGTCGCAACCG
>CAYPUM010000361.1:0-2342 GCA_964413545.1 uncultured Roseibacillus sp.
CCGCAGATTCCCGATTTCCGGGCAACGTAAAACGTTGACTGACCCCATCTTCCGCCTTCTACAAGCTCCGCACGCGGGTTATTGAGGAGAAAGAGAAGTGACGGCCGGGAACCCGAAGTACTCCCGCGCGTTCTCGTAGCAGATGCCCCGGACGAGGCCGTCGAGGAGGCCGGCGTCGTTGGGGATGAGGCCCGCTTCGACGTCTTCGCCGATGATCTTGCAGAGCAGGCGGCGGAAGTATTCGTGCCGCGGAAAGCTGAGGAAGCTGCGGGAGTCGGTGAGCATCCCGACAAAGCGGCCCAGGAGGCCGACGCTCGAGAGGATCTCGATCTGGGCGGTCATCCCGTCGAGGGTGTCGAGATGCCACCAGCCGCTGCCAAGCTGCATCTTGCCGGGGGTGACGCCATCCTGAAAGCTCCCCATGAGGGTGGCGAGGGGCGCCAGGAAGGCGGGGTTGACGTGGTAGAGGACCGTCTTCGGCAGTTCCCCGGATTGTTCGAGGCTGTCGAGGAAGGCGGCCAGCCGGCGCGTCAATGGTTCGTCGGACTGTGAGTCGTATCCGGTGTCCGGACCGAGCCGCCGCAACATGCGCGTGTTGGCGCTCCGGAGCGCGCCGAGGTGGAGCTGCATGGTCCACCCGCGGGAGGCATTCCAACGCCCGACGTGCTGCAGGATCCATGTCTGCCATTGCTCGGCCTTGAGCGGATCGAGTTCCCCGCCCCGCCGCAGGGTTTCGTAGATCGTCCGGGCCTCGGCCGCGGAACACGGCGCGAACGGACAGGATTCCAGGCCGTGGTCGGAGAGCCGGCACCCGTGCTCATGAAAGAACCGGTGGCGGTCTTCGAGAGCCGTCATGAAGTCTTCCAGCGTGCCGGGATCCCGTCCGGCCGCCTCCCCCAGCCGGTCCGCCCACTCCCGCCACCTCACCGGGTCGTGAACGAGCACGGCGCGGTCCGGCCGGAACGTCGGGTACATGCCGGTCGGGTGGCCGCTCTCCGCGAACCCCTCGTGATGCTCAAGACTGTCGGCGGGATCATCGGTGGTCCCCACCACCCGCACGTCGAAGTCGCGCAGGATGCTCTGCGTCGAGAACCGCGGCTCGGCAAGTCGCGTGGAGGTGAGTTCCCAGATCTCGTCCGCCGTCGAGGGACTCAGCAGCAGGTCGCAGTCGAAGTATCGCTTCAGTTCGAGGTGCGTCCAGTGGTAGAGCGGATTGCGGACCGTTTGCGGGACGGTGCGCGCCCAGGCGCGGAACTTCTCCCGCGGGTCCGCGTCCCGGCCGGTCACGAGTTCCTCCGGAATCCCCGCGGCCCGCATCGCCCGCCACTTGTAGTGGTCGCCTCCCAGCCAGATCTCCGCCAGATCGGGGAACCGGCGGTCCGTCGCCACCTCCTCCGGAGGCAAATGGCAGTGGTAGTCAAGGATCGGCTGCGGGGCCGCCACCTCATGGTAAAGCCGCCGCGCCGCCGCGTTCGGCAACAGGAAATCGTCGTGAATGAAGGACATGGGCTGTCTCGCGTTGGGGATCGTGCGTCGGGCGTGGTGTGGGGTGCGTCTCCCTGACGAGGCAAGCATCAGACCGGCGATTGAACGGGGCGCACCTCGTCATCCGCTCTCGTCGCCGCTATCACTGACCAAAATGGCAGCCCGAAAACTCGACTCATTCGCGACGCATTCTGGATTTCAAGAACTCTAAAGGCGCTCCGGATCCTGCAACAACTCCGCGAATCGGTTGAGGAGCATGCCGGCGCCCCCCCCGTCGACGACGCGGTGGTCGAAGGTGAGCACCAGGTCGGCCATCGTGACGGGCCGGAAGTCTCCGGCCTCCTCGTCCCAGACCGGCTTGCGGACCCCGGCCCCGACGCCAAGGATGAGAGTCTCGCTGGGCAGCGGGATCGGCGTTCCCCAGACCAGCCCGAAGGTCCCGAAATTCGTCACGGTCGCGATCCCCTCGCTCATGTCCTCCTCGGACAGGCGCCGCTCACGTGCCTTCTGCACCAGCTCAAGGTAGTCCGAAAGAAGCTCCGCCACCGGCCGGGAATCCACATTCCGCAGCACCGGAACCAGCACCCCGTCCGTCACCTGCACCGCCACCCCGATGTCGAACGATCGCGGGTGCACGATTTGCTCGCCGATCAGGTAGCCCGCCGTGGCAGGAACTTCCGAAAGAGCCTCCCCGAAGGCTCTCAGAAAGAAAACCGTCAGTGGCGGCTTCGGGTCCAGTCCGCCGCGGTAGGCGATCAATCGGTCCACCGCCACCGGGCGGCCCACCGAGGCCAGGGGGCGCGTCCAGCTCCGCCGCATCGAGTCGGCCACCGAGAGCCGCATCGACGAGGCGGCGC
>CAYPUM010000361.1:2352-4493 GCA_964413545.1 uncultured Roseibacillus sp.
GCGGGTGCTGGTAAACAAGGGCTTTCTCCGGGACGAGGCGGCGCTGTGCGGCCACTGGTCGACATACTCGAGGAACTGTTCGAGGTCCTCGACCGTGACGCGCCCGCCTGCCCCGCTCCCGACGATGGCCGAGATGTCGGCGGCCCGCAGGCCGAGTTCGTCCATGCGGGCCCGCATCCGCGGCGACACGTAGTGTGCTCCCTTCATCCCGGCCGGAACCGGCAGACCGCGGATGCTGGGCTCGATCTTCGGCGGCTCCCGCCCCTCCCCGTCCGGCGCCGCAAAATGGACGCCCCCGCCGCCGCTTCCAGCGGCCTCGCCGGGCGCCCCCGCGGCCGTCCCCACCGGCAGAACCCCGGTCCGGACCATCTCCTCCTCGGTCACCTCGAGCACGCCAAGGACACTCCCCACCGGGTAGCTCACCCCCTCCTCGGCCCGGATCTCCGCCACCGTGCCGGCGCACAGGGTGGTCACCTCCATGGTGGCCTTGTTCGTCTCCACCTCGATCACTTCCTGGTCGGCCTGCACCGCGTCGCCCGGCGCAACGTTCAGACGCACGATGGTGGCCTCCGCAATCGACTCCCCGAGCTGGGGCATCAGTATGGGAACTTGCGGCATATCTGCTAGATTCGTAGTAAATTTCGGATGGCGGCGGCGATGGACTCGAGGGTCGGCCGGTGGGCCTCCCAGAGGTTCGGATGGGCGGGCACCGGGGTGTCGCGGGCGTTGAGGCGCTGCGGGGGGGCGTCCAGCAGGTGGAACCCCTCCGCCGCCACACGCGCCACGACCTCCGCCGTCACCCCTCCCCACGGAAAACTCTCCCCGATCGCAAGAAGGCGCCCGGTGCGGGCCACCGAGGCAACCACCGTGTCGGTGTCGAGCGGTTTGACGCTGCGAAGGTCGACCACCTCGATCTCCCAGCCGTCGCGGGCCAGGGCCTCCGCGGCGTGGAGGGCCTCGTGCACCATCGCGCTGTAGGCCGCCACCGTGGCATGGGTGCCGGGTCTCACGATGCGGGCCTGCCCGATGGGCAGGTGTTCGCCCTTCATGTCGTCGGCCTTCAGCCAGCGATAAAGAAACTTGTGCTCGCAGTAAACCACCGGGTCGTCGAGGGCGACCGCCTCCACCAGCATCGAATAGGCGTCAGCCACGGTGGCCGGGGTGACCACGATCACTCCGGGATAGTGCGAGTAGATCGACTCCATCGTCTGGCTGTGAAACGGCCCGGAACCCTTGGTCCCGCCGCATGGAAGACGCACCGTGATCGGAACCGGAACCCCCGTCCGGTAGTAGTGCGCGCCGGCCTGGTTCACGATCTGGTTGAAGGCCACCGCCGAAAAATCCGCGAACTGCATCTCGATGATCGGACGCAGACCCTCGATGGCCGCCCCAACCGCCATCCCGATCATGGCGTCCTCGCAGATCGGGCAGTCCAAAACGCGATCGGGATAGCGGGCCTTGAGTCCCTGCGTCGCCTTGAAGGCCCCTCCGAAGACGCCCACATCCTGGCCGTAGATGAAGACGCGTTCGTCGGTCTCCAGAAGATCGTGTTGTGCTTCGCGGATGGCGTCGATGTAGGTGACCGCGCTCATGATCGCGCTCAATGGATTTCGGACAAACCGGGGGTCGAGAGGGTTCTCCAGTCGTCCTGGTAGGGATCGGGCGGCGGTTCCTGCTGGGCGGTGGCGACCGCCGCCTGGCTTTCCCGGGCCGCTTCCGCCTTCCATGCCGCCACTTCGGCGGCCGTCACGACCCCGCGTTCGAGGAGACTGCGTTCCGCCACCACCAGGCAATCGCGGCCAATCGGGGATCGCTTGAGTTCCTCGGGAACGTAGAAGGCGTCGTCGTGCTCGCCGTGGCCGCTCAACCGCAGGAGAGTGGCCACCACCAGTTGCGGACCCCGGCCGGCGCGCGCCCGGTCGACCGCCTCCGAGATGATGTCGAACGAACTCAGGAGATCCGTGCCGTCCACCTCGTGGCCCTCGATCCCGTATCCGACGGCGCGGTCAACGAGACTCCGGCAGGCGAACTGGCGGCTGTTGGGCGTGGAATAGGCGAACTGGTTGTTAACCAGCAACACCACCAGCGGAAGATGCTCGACCGCCGCAAGGTTCATCGCTTCGTGAAACGCCCCCGTGGAC
>CAYPUM010000362.1:0-4492 GCA_964413545.1 uncultured Roseibacillus sp.
ACCATATTGCCTTCGTCAATCCCTACTTCAGCCCCGACAAGCGAAAGTGTCAGCGCCCCATTCGGGCCTTTATCGATGCGAGCCGACAACACAACAACAACCGGCGGTCCGTCTTCGAGGTCCACTTCAGGAAGGTCAGCCGAACCGACGATCGTCGAGACGGAACCCGAAACGAGTCGCTGGATCGAAATCGTCGACCTCGACACCGGCGGCCGCGTCGTCACGGCGATCGAAGTCTTCAGCCCTTCCAACAAGTCCGGGGAAAGTGGAGCGGCCCAGTCATCTTCGATGCCCGGATGAAATGATGCATCGGCAACGAAAGAAAGGGGTCCTGATCGTCTCGACAGACCGGAACCGCCGGTCTCATGATGCTCCGGAGCCCGCCCCATGAAATCGCTGGTTTCGATCCTGACCGCCTTCCAGCAGAACCGCCGCAGCCGCTCAAACCTGATGGTGCTGCTGCGGATGCTGGGCCTGTTGGCCGGCCTGATCAGCCTTTACGCGGTCTTGTTCCATGTGCTGATGGAGCGGGAAGGCCAGCAGCACTCGTGGCTGACCGGCTTCTACTGGACGCTCACCGTGATGACCACCCTGGGCTTTGGCGACATCACCTTCCACAGCGACCTCGGGCGGGCCTTCTCGATCGCGGTGATGATGACCGGGGTGATGTTCCTGCTGGTGCTGCTGCCGTTCACCTTCATCGAGTTCTTCTACGCACCGTGGATCAAGGCCCAGGAGTCCGCGAGGGCCCCTCGCAAGCTGCCGGCCGACACCCGCGACCACGTGATCCTGATCCGCCATGACCCGATGGCCGGGATCCTCCTCCCGATGCTCGCAGACCACGGGCGCCGCGGCTGGGTGCTGACCGCCGACTGGACCGACGCGCTCGCCCTCCATGACCGGGGCGTCCCGGTGGTGACCGGCGACCCGAACGATCATGAAACATGGCGCAACCTCCGCGTCGACACCGCCGCGATGGTCGTCGCCATGGGCAGCGATGTCGCCAATACCAATGTTACCTTCACCGTGCGCCAGGTCTCCGAGCGGCCGCAGGTCGTCGCCTCCACCTCCTCCGAGGCGGCCCGCGACGCCCTCGAACTGGCCGGCGTCAATCACATCCTCCGGCCGGACGAGATGATGGGCAACGCGCTCGCCCGGCGGGTGATCGGCAGCGACGCCACCGCCCACGTCATCGGCGGACTCGAGGGTCTCATCGTCGCCGAGGCCGGCGTCGCCGACACCGGACTGGCGGGCATGACGCTCGCCGAGAGCGGCCTGCGCACCCGCACCGGCGTCACCGTGGCCGGTCTGTGGGACCACGGCCACCTGAAGACGCCGGGGCCGGAAAGCCGGATCAACGACGAGACGATCTTCCTGCTCGCCGGATCCCAGGCGCAGATCGACCGTTACAACGAGGTCTTCCGAAGCCGCCGGGACGAGGGCACCAAGGTGGTCATCGTCGGTTCGGGGCTTATCGGTCGCGCCACCGCCCGCGCGCTCGACGCCCGCGGCATCGAGTGGCGGATGATCGAGCGGTTCGCCCGGCAGGTCGCCGACCGCGAACAGACGCTCGTCGGCGAGGCTGCCGACTTCGACGTGCTCGTCAAGGCGGGCCTGCACGAGGCCGGCGCCGCCGTGCTCACCAGCCACGATGACGAGATGAATCTCTTCCTCACCATCTTCTATCGGCAGTTGCGCCGCAACCTGCGGATCATCTGCCGCTGCTCGCAGCAGGCCAACGTGGCCAAGCTCCACCGCGCCGGGGCCGACCTCGTCCTGTCCCAAGCCTCCATGACCGCCAACACGATTTACAACTTCCTGAGCGGCAGCGACACCCTGTTGCTTGCGGAGGGCCTTTACCTGTTCCCGGCCGAGGTGCCGCCGCTTCTCGCCGGCTTGCCGCTCGCCGCAACCCGCGTCCGCGAGCGAACCGGCTGCTCGATCCTGGCCGTCGAGACCCCGGCCGGTCGAATCCTCAACCCGGAGCACGACGTGATCCTGCCCGCCGGCGGTTCGCTGGTGCTGATCGGCTCGCTCGGGGCGGAAACACGGTTCCACCAGCGGTTCCCCCCCGCCCCTTTGTGCCCGAAGGGTCTCCCGAGATCCGGACGGGGGCGCGACTGGTAGACCTGTTCCCCGGTGTAATGCTGGTCCCAATCGGGGGAGGCCGCCGCCGAACAGAGGCACGCCGCACGAGAAAGAAGGGGTCAGGTGATAATTCTTGCAAGAATGGTCTTCTTCAGCCGCTTCATCGTCCGGTCTCCTCCGGCGATCCGCTGCCCCATTTCCTTTGCCAGCCTGCTTACGTAGGGGGCCGATCCCATCGCCAACTGTTCGACGATCCATTTCTGCGGCACACTGGTTCTCTCCCTCAGGAGATGTGCGATCAAGGCCTTCCGTTCGTCGTTCTTGCGCAGGCTTGTCAAGTCCGCGTCCTCGATCCCCGTGCACTCCACGCCTGCGGGGCATGAGAGAAGTGGATCAGCAACGGGCTGGTATTGCAAGAATTATCACCTGACCCCTTATTCGCGCTGACGTACCACCGCTTCACTGGCGCCGACATCTCCCGTTACATTCCCTTCATCGAGAACGCGGTGGTCTTCTTCAACGAACACTACCGCAAGCGTGAGAAGATGCGCTCCGGCAAGGAACTGGATGACAACGGCCAGCTCGTGATTCACCCTTCCACCTCCTGCGAGTCCTACCGCGGCGCCACCAACCCGGCCGATGTCATTGCCGGCCTGCAGGCCTGCCTCGAGGCGATCCTCGAACTCGACGACGAGGCCCTCAAGCTGCGCGACAAGACCTACTACCGCGCCTTTCTCGACTCCCTCCCGCCCTTCACCTATGCCGAAGTCAAGGGAGACCGCATCCTGCAGCCGGCGAAGAGTTGGAAGCGCTATCAGAACGTCGAGTGCCCGCAGTTCTATCCGCTCTTCCCCTTCGACCGATTCGACTTGCTGGGAGGAAACCGCGACCACCTCGAGGTGTTCCGCAACACCTGGAAGCACGGGACCTTTGCCAAGAACCTGGTCAAGAGCTGGCACCAGGACGGCATCTTCTTCGCCCGCATGGGCCTGACGGCCGAGGCGACCGACTTCAACACCCGCAAGCTCGACGACAGCCCGCGCCGTTTCCCGACCTTCTGGGGACCCGGCCACGACTGGGTGCCCGACCACAACTGGGGCGGGAGCGGCATGATCGGCCTGCAGGAGATGCTGCTGCAGACGCTCGGCAGCGAGCTCCGCCTCCTCCCGGCCTGGCCAAAGGAGTGGGACGTCGATTTCAAGCTGCACGCCCCGCATCAGACCACCGTCACCGGCCGCGTCCGCAACGGCAAACTGCTCGAGGTGCAGGTTCAGCCGGAATCCCGCCGCAAGGATCTCGTCGTCATGGAGCCGCGCTAACGAAAATGGCGCTTCCTCAAGGGCGCTGGCTGCTCAAGGAGCGCCGGCGTCCCGCCGGTAAAGCCATCGATATCGCACTTGAGGAAGCGCCAACTGGAGCACTGCCGCCAACTGGCGACCCGGGGGCCTGGAACGCAGGTGAATCGGCGCGTCCCCGCCGGGTTTCACGACATTTCGTGCAAGGACTCCGGAATCCACGCCATCTCGTGCAATTCGTAGCTTTCCCATTGCTGCGATTTGCCGACCCCGCTTAACTCGCGGCGTGCTGTTTGCGGCGGACTTCGGGGGAACGACGGTCAAGCTGGGCCTCGTAGACGGCGGTGCGGTCCGCGCCAAACGCACGATCGACTCACCGGCCGCGGCGGCCGCGGCGGACTGGTTGCCAACGCTGCGGGACGAGGCCGAGGCGCTCTCTTCTTCGGCCGGGGTGGAGTTGCCGTCACTGGAGGGAATGGTCTGGGCGCTGCCCCTGATCATCGATCCGGGGCTGGGCCATGCGACGTGGAGTTTCGGCAAGTTCGAAGACACGGCGCGGCCGGAGTTCCGCGCGCGGGCCGAGGAGGTGTTCGGCTTGCCCCTGCGGCTGGACAACGACGCACGCGCCGCGGCGATCGGCGAGTGGCAGGCGGGGGCGGGCCGCGGGCGGAACAATCTCGTCATGGTCACCCTCGGCACGGGGATCGGCACCGGGGTCATTCTCGACGGCGCTCCCTTGCGCGGCCGCAGCGGCATGGCCGGCAACCTCGGGGGCCTCTCCCTGACCCACCTCGGCTCCCGGACGGCCGGCCCGCTCGCGCCCGGATGCATGGAGGGGCGGGTCGGCACCCGGGCCATGGAGCAACGCCTGGCAGGGACTGCAGAACTCAAGGATAGCACCCTCGGGAGCGAATCGCAGCCGGACTACCGCGCGGTGTTCTCCCACGCCGCCCGCGGCGACGAGCTGGCCATCCGCCTGCGCGACGAGGCGCTGGAGGCTTGGGGCGCACTCGCCCTGAACCTCATCCAGGCCTACGATCCGGAATGCGTCGTCTTCGGCGGCGGCATCATGGAGTCCGCGGACGCCATCCTTCCCGCGATCCGCCAGT
>CAYPUM010000363.1:0-4469 GCA_964413545.1 uncultured Roseibacillus sp.
AACATCTCGTTCGGCGACGGTTGCCTGAGCAAGGACCCGGAGGATCTCGTCCGCGAATACCGGGCGGAACTCCCCGGGGAACGGGTCCATTCGACGACAATCCTTGCGCCGAAGAAGCCTTACACCACCATGCCGGGGAAATGAGAACACCCGTCCAACACCGCCCCGAGACAACAGCGCCGGGATGGGCCCGAAGAAGGACCTGATCGCCCTGATGCGCGACGCGACGAAAAAGGCGGGCCTCCGCTGGGGAGTGACGACCCACCTGGCCCGGAGTTACAGTTGGCTCCAGACCGCCTACAACTCGGACCGCGACGGCCCGAAGAAGGGCGTTCCTTTCATCAAGGACACCCCCGAAAACGCGGAGTTCTATCACGGGAGCCACGGCGACCGGAGCATGAAGTGCCCGAAGAAGCCCTCGGAGGAATGGAAGCAGGAGTGGACCGACCGGGTGACCGGCCTGATCGACAACTACGACATCGATTTCCTCTATCTCGACGGCGAGCTGATCATGCCCGAATAGGAGGCGGCAAGGCTGAGTGGCAGCGGCCGGTCCTCAGCGCAAGGACGCAGGGGTATTCTCCCGACCTCATTTCCGCTGACCCCTTTCCCATCCGGACGACAGGATCGGGATCACTTTCCCGCTTTCCCCTTCCGCCTTTTCGTCTTCCGGTTCTCTTCCCGCCAGGCACCGGCCTTGTCACCGACCGGTTTGCGGTGGTTGGCGGGGAGACCGTCAACGTTTTCGGCGGCATGATGCCAGAGCGCTTTCAGTTCGCCCGCCAGTTCCGGCCTTGTCTCCGCGAGATTGTTGAGCTCGGACCGGTCGGTTGCCATGTCGTAGAGTTCCCAGGGTCCCCCGCGGGCCGAGGCGAGCTTCCATTGGCCACGCCGGATCGCGCGGTTGTTGCTGAACTGGAAGTACAGCCAGTCGTGGCCTTCGCGAGTCTCGCCGTTGAGAATGGGGAGCAGCGACTTGCCTTGAAGCGGGGTGATCTTCCGACCGTCGAATGTTTCCGGATAGGCGGCTTTGCCCACGGCCAGCAACGTTGCCATGACATCGATCAGGTGCCCCGGCTGGTGCGTGACCTCGCCGGCCTTCGTCTTCAGCCCGGCCGGCCAGTGCACGATCATCGGCGAGGAGATCCCGCCCTCGTGCTGGTTCTGCTTGTACCAGCGAAACGGCGTGTTGCCGGCGTGAGCCCAGCCGGTGTCGTAGGTCCAGTACGAGCGCGGATCCCATGGCATGTACCCGCGTCCCCTCGTGCGTTCGAACGGGCAAGCGCCGTTGTCTGAACAGAAGAGGAAGAGCGTGTTGCCGAAAACGCCTTCCTTCTTCAGGTGCGCCACGAGCCGGCCGATGTTCCGGTCCATCCGGTCGACCATGCCCGCAAAGGCCGCCATTCTGAAATCCTCCCAGTCCTTGACGTCTTCAGGGAGTTGATCCCAGGCGCGAACGTTGTCCGGCCGGGGACTGAGGGGCCAGGGTTTCTCGAAGAGATCCATGGCGAGCTGGCGCTGGTAGCGCTGCTTGCGGAGCTCGTCCCAGCCCGCGCTGTACCTGCCCCGGTATCTCATGACCTCTTCCTTCGGCGCGTGCAGGGGGTAGTGCGGCGCGTTGTAGGCCACGTAGAGGAAGAAGGGCTTCGTCGATGTCCTGGCTTCGTCCATGAACCGGAGGGCGTAGTCGGTCATCGCATCGGTCGTGTAGAAGCCTTCGTCCGGAACGGTGAACTTCTCCCCGTTCAGGCGGAAGCTGTTGTCGCCCTTGAAGAAGTTGCAGCAGCCGCTCAGGTGCCCGAAGTAGCGGTCGAAGCCCCAGTCGGTGGGCTGCCCCTCGAGGTGCCACTTGCCCGACATCGTCGTGAAGTAACCGGCTTCGCGCAGCACCTGCGCGATCGTGACGCCCTTGGAGAGGCTGCTGTTGCCCGCCTGGTGGCAGTATAGCCCGGTGAGCAGAGAGACGCGCGAGGAATGGCATTTCGCCGTGTTGTAGAACTGGCTGAAGCGCAGGCCGCCTTGCGCCAGCGAGTCGAGATGGGGGGTGTCGATTTCGCTGCCATAGCAGCCCAGGTCGGCGAATCCCAGGTCATCGGCCATGACAAGAACGATGTTGGGGCGGGTGGCGGCGTGAACCGCGAAGCCGCTCGCCAGCAGGCAGGCGAAAGCGGAAATGCACTTCTTCATGTTGCTCCTTTCCTATCCGTGGGTCCCAATCGTATTGGGATCCTGGCCCGACTGCAAGTCGGACCGCCTTCTTCATCGGGTTCCCGGACCGGAGGACATCCGGGTTGGCGTGTTCCGCGCGGGACAGGACGTCCGGGTCGGGGTCCCTGAGTTGGAGATGCATTGCGTCTTGCCTTCGCTGCGTTTCACGGGGACAGGACGAGCCCGCCGGGGGACTTGACTTCGTGGGCGCCAAACAGATACGGGCCGCCTCACGGCGCACGACTGCGGCAGCCTGCTGCCGCCGTGACAGGCCGCAGCCTGCTGCGGCCGGATGAGCCTCAACGGCCCCGTCCCCCAAAGCGCCGTCGCCGCTCGCTGAGGCTCGCTCTGCCGGCGCACTCCAGAGGGGCCCCTGTGTGGAGTGCGGTGGCAAGCGCAGCGCGACACCGCTTTGGCGGAACGCGGTCCGTCCCCCTTCTCAACTGCCACCTTTTCTAGGATACCCTTAGCCGACCAACTTGCTTCCCACCCTTTCCCCGCGGCCGGCCGGCCCGTATGGGTATGGCGACCAGGAAGGCCAGCCCCCCGGCGGGCTCGCCCCGCCGGAGGCAACGATTGTCAGCTACTGCGGCGACCAAAAAAGTTCAGCCCCCCGGCAGGGCTTGCCCCGCCGGAGGCAACGATTGTCAGCCACCGTGGTCGTCGCCCCCGCCCGGGGACATCTTCCGGAGCTGATAGCCGTTGAGACTTGGTTCCCTGGGGACAGTGCCGCCCCGGACCACATTGATCGTCTGAGTTGCCGTATTGGCGGTGAATCTGCCGATCAGGGAGTAGCTCAATCCACATTGGTGCGGGCCCGAAACTCCCGTGTCGCCCGTGTAAGTTTGTTCGTCGTCCTGCAGGTCGGTGGTGCGGTCGTCCGATACGAGCAGTTGCACGAGGTAGTCATCGCCGATGGTGAGGTTCTTGAGCGTAAGGGTGACTTTTTCAATGATCGGAGACCTGTCCATGGGACAAGCCATCGAATCCATCATGCCCTCAAATGCCGCTCCGATCCCACCGTCGACATACAAAGCCCTGAAAGCGGTGCCTCTCACCCCGCGAGTGAGTTCGCTGAAGTCACTGGTTGGGCTGTTGGAGCCGGTGGGATGGCCGTCGAACCTGACGGTATTGACGACGCGATCCGTGCTCTCCCCGAAGTTGATCGCCTCGACCAATGATCCCTCGGTGGAGATGATCGTGTCACCGACCGCGGATACACTTGTCGCGGTCTCCCAGGAGAACGGTGCCGCACGGACCGGTTGGGGCTCGGCGGCCGGCAGTTCGGCTAAAAAGTGATCGCGGCGGAGGGGAATGTCGTGCCAGCGCCCGGCCGGCCCGGCCAAGCGGGCCCGGCCCGCCGCAACCAGCTCCCGCTTCTTCAACCCGTAGCGATTGAGCACCTCGACCTTGCCGGTGAAGACATGGACCTCGTCGAGGGACTCCGGACGCGACCGGATGCCGAACTCAGTGCCGAGGTCGGTGAGAACCAGGTCGGGCGTAGCGACCATGAACCCGACGGCCTTGGGTGAAACCTCGAACCAGGCCGTTCCCCGCTCGAGTTCGAGGAGATCCTCGTCACGGAGAATCAGCTCGGCCGGAGCACGCACGATCCCGCGAATCCCCGAGGCGAAGTCGAGCTCCACCGTGCCGCGCCGCAGCGTGAGCTGGGAGCCGCGCTCCATGACTTGCCCCTCCGGCGCCTCCTCCCGGGTGAGTTGGTGGCTCATGGTGAGGTCGGTGCCGGGGCTGGTGACGAATCTGAGGATCGGCGACGGCGTGCTGGTGAGGATCAGCGACATCACCACCGCGGCCAGCGCGAGCGCCGCGGCCGCGGCCAGGCCGGCGGTCCGCAAATAACGGCGCTGGCGGCGCTCGATCACGCGGTCCATGGGAACGACATTCAGGAGGTCCACCCCCTTGTTGCGGAACCGCAGGGCGTGGTGAAGGTGGAGGTAATCGCGATAGGCCTCCCTCGCCGCCGGGTCGGAGCGCAGTTCCTCCTGCAGAAGCTCGAACGCCTCCCCTTCGAGGCGCCCGTCGAAGAGATCCTGCAGAAGCATTTCCAGATCGCGGCGGTTCATGGGCGGGCGCGGTGGATGGCCAGTTCGCCGAGAATGCATTTAACGGAGGCATTGTCGCCATCAGCCGGGGCAAGCTCCGGGGCACGGACGTGAACCAGGCCGGCGGACGCTGGGAGGACAGCACCGGGGGAAACGCCTCCCCCGTGGTGTCGAGTGGTCTTTTTGTCGGTTGGGACA
>CAYPUM010000364.1:0-4468 GCA_964413545.1 uncultured Roseibacillus sp.
CTTGTAGAGCCTGCCCATCCCCCGCTTGCCGCGTTTCTGTTTCCGCTTGGATCTCTGGACAGGCATGCCGCATCGTTGCACGCGCCGCGGACCGGATCGAGCACCAATTCCCCGCCGGAGGTCCGGCCACTTGATCAGACGATCCTGTCGGGTCGCGCTCACTCCGGGAGTCCTCGACAGGATTTGCAGGATTGACAGGATTGCCCGATGAAGAACTCCGGGAAGGTCGCCAGGCACACCGATCCGGCGGCCGTCGAAGTTCCGCCCTACTACCCCGATCATCCGGTGATCCGCCGCGAGATTGCGCACCACTACGACTGCATCAAGCAGACCGACGACGAGGTTGGCGGAATCCTCGCCGCCCTCGAGAGGGACGGCCTGCTGGACGACACCATCGTCTTCTTCCGGACCGACCACGGCATGCGTCTTTATCGCCACAAACAATGGCTGTACGAGGGGGGCATTCGCGTGCCGCTGGTGATCGCCGGGCCGGGTGTGAGTCGAGGCAAGGTGCGCAGCGACCTGATCAGCGGGATGGACATCACCGCCACGACGCTCGCCCTTGCCGGGGTGAAGGTCGTCATCACGCGATCGGTGCGTAACGGTGTGGCGCTCCTCTGGAGTGCGCCGGCAGAGTCCCGGCAGGGACGGCGACGGCGCTCTGGCGGGGGCGGGCCGCGATCCGCCAAAGCGGTGTCGCCCGACTTCGCCCCCTTCGACGCAGCTCAGGGCCTGAGCCTGTCGAACGGCTGCGGGCTACGTCGGGCTCGTTCCTCGCTTGCCACCGCACTCCACACTCATGTCATCTCCAAACTTCACCTTGCGTCCGACCGTTGACGGGAACCGTAGACGACTTCTCACTTCTTGCCGAACCGGACCACCTCGGTGGCGCCGGCGGCGAGTTTCAGTTCCATGGTTTGTTTGCCATAAGCCACCCGGCAGGGTTTGCCGGCGAGGCTCTTCACGCTGGCGCTGACGAGCTTGCCGTCGCGCCACTCGATGCCGGCCACGAACCCGCCGCGGGCGCGCAGGCCGGTGACCTTGCCGGCCGGCCAGGCGGCGGGGAGGGCGGGCAGCAGTTCGATCCGGCCGGCGTGCGATTGCACCAGCGTCTCGCAGATGGCGGCGGTGATGCCGAAGCTGCCGTCGAGCTGCAACGGCGGGTGGGTGGCGATCATGTTGGGCAGGAGGTTGTGGGCGAAGAGGCCGTCGATCATGGCGTGGGCCATGTCGCCCTTGCCGAGGCGGGCCCAGATCGCGCAACGCCATGGCCACGTCCACGAGCGGCGGGCGTCGCCGGTCTGGCCGCGGGCTTCCAGCGAGACCGCGGCGGCCTTGGCGAACTCCGGCGTCCTCGCCGGCGAGATCTGGCGGCCGGGGTAGACCGCGAAGAGGTGCGAGGTGTGGCGGTGGTTGTTCTTCGGGTCGTCGCGGTCCGTCATCCACTCCTGGAGCTGCCCCCACTTGCCGACCTGCGGGCCGACGAGGCGCTCCTTCATGCCGGCGAGGCGGGCGCGCAGCTCCGGATCGACGCCGAGCGCTTTGGTGGCCTCGATCGTGTTGCGGAACAGGTCCCAGACGATCTGCTGGTCGTAGGACACGCCGTCCTCGCGCGGCCCGTGCTCGGGCGACCAGCCCTCGGGGACCACCAGCCGGGTCGCCTGCCCTGAGCCCGCCGAAGGATCCGGCAACTCCTTGAGCCTCGCCTGCCAGAACGCGCAGACCTGCTTCATGTAGGGGTAGGCGGTCTTGCGGAGGTAATCGAGGTCCTGCGAGAACGCGAAGTGCTCCCAGAAGTGCTGGGCGATCCATGCGCTGCCCACCATGTTCCATTCCCAGCCGGTGCCGTTGAAGACGTTGTAGACGGTCTGGAAGGTGAACCCCGGGACGTCGCCGAAGCGGATTTTTGTGGCCTCGCGGTGGACCGGGATCCCGGAGCTGAAGAGGTCGAACAGCGGCAGATGGCACTCGCCGAGATTGGCCGGCTCAGCCAGCCAGTAGTTCATCTGGACGTTGATGTTGGTGTGGTAGTCGCAGTGCCACGGCGGGGTGTTGCTGTGGTTCCACACCCCCTGCAGGTTGGCGGGCAGCGAGCCGGGGCGCGAACAGGCGATCAGCAGGTAGCGGCCGTACTGGAACAGGAGTTCCGTCAGGTCGGGATCCCCGGCGCCGCCCTTGCGCGCCTCGATCCGCTTGTTCGTCGGGAGCGCGAGCTGCGCCGCGCCGGTCGCCCCCACGTCGATGCTCACCCGCTTGAAGAGGCCCTGGTGGTCGGCGACGTGGGCCGCGAGCAGCTTCTCGTAGCCGGCGGCGGCGACCGCGTCGGCGCGGGCGGTCACGCGCTGGTGCGGGTTCCCGTCCATCCAGCCCTTTGAACGGTCCATCACGTAGTTGGTGTCGGCGGCCAGCACCACCAGCAGCGAGTCGCAGTTCTCGAAAACGAGGGCGCCGTCCCTGGCGGCGACGGCGCCCCCCTTGTGAAGCAGGCGGACCTGCGACTCGTATTTCATCCCGTTGTCGAGCGCGCCGGCCGCGGTCAGCTTCGCGTCCTTGGCGACCGTTTTCGCCTCGTGGGCGTCTTCGAGGACGAGGCGGCCGGAATACCTGCCGGGCTTGTCGGCCGTGAGCCGCATGATGGCGG
This sequence comes from uncultured Roseibacillus sp., assembly GCA_964413545.1. Classification (GTDB taxonomy): domain Bacteria; phylum Verrucomicrobiota; class Verrucomicrobiia; order Verrucomicrobiales; family Akkermansiaceae; genus Roseibacillus_B. Next base: position 2,642 of record CAYPUM010000364.1, read on the forward strand.
CCTTCGCCGGGTGGCTGCAGAACGTCTCGCGCGTGAAACCGGCGCCGTCGCGGGTGTAGGTCACGGTGTGGACGGCGCGCTCGAGGTCGAGCTCGCGCCGGTAGCCGGTGGTCGCCCCGCTCCCCTTCACCTCGAGGTGGAGATTCCCGAAGTTCTGATAGAACCCCATGCCCGGCGCGAGGTAGGAGGCGTCCTTCGACTTGCCGGGCTCCTTGCCGACCATGTTCTCGTCGCCCGTCCAGAGGCTGTCGACGTTGAACTGGAGGCGCTCCTTGTCGACGCCGCCGAAGACCATGCAACCCATCGGCCCGTTGCCCAGCGGCAGTGCATGGGCCTCCCAGTTGCCGGCGGGGTGGTCATACCAGAGCTTGAGGCCGGGATCGGCGGCGCAGACCGGGGTGCAGACGCACGTCGCGAGAATGGCAATCGTGGAGGATATCAGTGGTTTCATTGGGAGCAGGTGAAGTTTCACCCCGCGGTGGCGAGGGGCGCGATGCGCACCTTGGCGCGATTCCTCCCGTGCGTCAACCTCGTGTTCCCGCCTGAAACGACGCGGATCCGCCGGCGGCCGCGGGTCCGCCGGCAGGGTGAACCAGCGGGTTTCCGGCCGGCCTGTCGATGCCCCCGACCTCGACCTACCGCTGCAGGCCGGGGCTCATCCCGGGGCGTTCGAAGCAGATCTGGGCGCGCTGGTTGTCGCCGTTGTGCAAGACGAACCTTGCCTTGGTGAGACTGCCGAGCTGATTGAGCTGCGCGCCGGTGATGGGGGAGCGGCCGCAGGGGTTGTTGGGGTAGGCACACTCGTAAGCCCGGTAGTAGGGGGCGTTGAGGTCCACCCATGTGATGAGGGTCTCCAGTTCCTCGGCCGACAGCTTCAGCTCCTTGTGCTCCTCGTGTCCCTCGCGTACGACCTTGATCAGCTTGGAAGGATGGGAACCCCATGTCCTGGACTCGAAATGGGCGGCGGGGCCGGCATCGGCGCAGGTCAGGTATTTGCGGGACCACAGATCAATGTAGGAGGCGTTGAAGCTCACGGTCCGGTCGCCGGCCAGCACCAGTTTCCTGCCGGCGGGCTTGCCGAAGTCGTGGCATTCCACGCAGTGGCGATCGAAGATGGGCTGGACCTGCTCCATGTAGCTGAAGAGCTCCTGCTTGCCGCGCCATCCGGTCAGCTTGCTGGGTTCGCGCTTCACGGCAAGGGGCGCCTTGGTCGGGGGAGGCGTATCCTCGACCCGGTTCTCGTGGCAGCCCACACAGCCCTGTTTCTCGCCCGGCGCCACGATGGTGCCGCTGCGCATGGACTGTCCCATCATCCCGTTCTTGTCCAGCGCCTGGAGGAGAAGACGATGCCGCCGTCGGGCAGGTAAAGGGGGTCGATGCCGGCCACCCCCCGGGCGGCCGTGTTGTGGTGGTCCTCATCGCTTGCTCCGATTGCCGTTGGCTTTGTTGCCTGCAATATGGGGTTGCAGTGGGTGTTCTGGCAATGGGGCAATCCAAGTCGGCGCCGCTGGGCCGCGCAAGGTCTTTTCCGTAATTTTGTGAGCAAGCCGGGGTTTTCGACCAGCTATCCGACCGGTTGGCCGCCTTGCCCCCCGGAGACGAGATTGGCTGGCTGGCGGTCTCCTCACCTTCAGCAGGGTGCGCTGCCGGTCCTGCCAGCCAAGCTGGCAGGGGCGGTCTTCTCGTGGAACGCGTGGCTAGCCGGCCAATCGTTCGCTCCGGCGGGACAAGCCCGCCGGGGGCGTTCCCCGCTCTGGCGGATCGCGACCCGTCCCCCCAAAGCGCCGTCGCCGTCCCTTGCGGGACTCTGCCGGCGCACTCCAGAGG
>CAYPUM010000365.1:0-4449 GCA_964413545.1 uncultured Roseibacillus sp.
AGAAAGGAGGTGATCCAGCCGCAGGTTCCCCTACGGCTACCTTGTTACGACTTCATCCCAGTCACCAGCTACACCTTAGGGCGCTGCGTTCCCGCCGAGGCGGGATTCGCTCACGCACTTCGGGTGCGACCGGCTTCCATGATGTGACGGGCGGTGTGTACAAGACCCGGGAACGTATTCACGGCACCGTGGCTGATGTGCCATTACTAGCGATTCCAGCTTCATGGAGGCGAGTTGCAGCCTCCAATCCGAACTGGGCCCAGTTTTCCAGATTTCCTCCACCTCGCGGTATCGGTTCTCATTATGCTGGGCATTGTAGTACGTGTGCAGCCCTGGGCGTAAGGGCCATACTGACTTGACGTCGTCCCCACCTTCCTCCCAGTTGATCTGGGCAGTCTGAACAGAGTCCCCGCCATGACGCGCTGGCAACAGTTCACAGGGGTTGCGCTCGTTGCTGGACTTAACCAAACATCTCACGACACGAGCTGACGACAGCCATGCAGCACCTGTGCATCGTCCGGCCGAACCGACTCCCGCATTTCTGCGGGATACGACGAGCATGTCAAGCCCAGGTAAGGTTCTTCGCGTTGCATCGAATTAAGCCACATACTCCACCGCTTGTGCGGGTCCCCGTCAATTTCTTTGAGTTTTAGCCTTGCGGCCGTACTCCCCAGGCGGCGCACTTAACGCGTTAGCTCCGGCACGGAAGGGGTCGAGTCCTCCCACACCAAGCGCGCACCGTTTACTGCCAGGACTACAGGGGTATCTAATCCCTTTCGCTCCCCTGGCCTTCGTGCCTCAGCGTCAGTAAGTGTCCAGTGACTCGCCTTCGCCACGAGTGTTCCTCTCGATCTCTACGCATTTCACTGCTACACCGAGAATTCCAGTCACCCCTCCACTACTCTAGCGCGGGAGTATCGGATGCCGTTCCGAGGTTGAGCCCCGGGCTTTCACATCTGACTTTCCGCGCCGCCTACGCACGCTTTACGCCCAGTGATTCCGAACAACGCTTGGGACCTTCGTATTACCGCGGCTGCTGGCACGAAGTTAGCCGTCCCTTCCTCTTCTGGTACTATCAACCTTGAGGCGCTATTAACGTCCAAGGCTTACTCCCAGATGACAGGAGTTTACAACCCGAGGGCCGTCATCCTCCACGCGGCGTTGCACCATCAGGGTTTCCCCCATTGTGAATGATTCTCGACTGCTGCCACCCGTAGGTGTCTGGACCGTGTCTCAGTTCCAGTGTGCCTGATCGTCCTCTCAGACCAGGTACCCGTCATCGCCTTGGTGAGCCGTTACCTCACCAACGAGCTGATGGGCCGCGAGCCTATCCTGAAGCGACAGCCGAAGCCGTCTTTGATCCGGAGACCGTATGCGGTATTAATCCTCCTTTCGGAGGGCTATCCCCCGCTTCAGGGCAAGTGACTCACGTGTTACGCACCCGTTCGCCACTAGGGAGCCGGTTAGCAAGCTATCCGGTCCCTCGTCCGACTTGCATGTCTTATCCACGCCGCCAGCGTTCGTTCTGAGCCAGAATCAAACTCTCCGTAGAAATTTGTCTGGCCAATCGCTGATCAAAGCAATTGCCAAAAGTGACCCAGCCGGGAGGCCCGAGAGCCAGCCGGCTTCTGCGCGTCGGCCATGGCCGGCACGCAGCGCACAATTTAGCCTATCTTCCCATCCCGCCGATTCCGATGGATCGGGTTTGGCGGGACCTGCACTGTCAAAGAGCTTCGCCGTGGAGACGGGATGTCCGCAGGGCCGGGCGAGGGCCGCTTGCCGGTCCTTGCCATGACCGTGGGGACGAAAAAGCCGACCGGACTTGCGTCGCGATCGACCTTTTTTTGTTGTCTCTCACGTGCCGCTTCGCGCGGCGAGGGGGAAAATACTCCGATGCCCCGGTTCGTCAACAGGATTTCGGAAAATTGGCGGCCTTTTTTTCTCCCGGAGGGGGAAAGCGGCTGTGTTTTGGGCATTCAGGGGGACACGGGGAGGGATGGCGAGGCGGTGACGAAATTTTGGGGTTCGGGACAATCAGGGCGTTTCGGTTTGCATGGGAGGGCGGGGTTTTCACCAGTGCACCGGGACGACCTGGGGGGTTCCGCTGCCGTCGTCGAATTTGACGTGTCCATGGGCGGCGCCGTATTCGTGGATGCATTTGGTGACCTTGACGTCGTATGCGCAATATCTGGCGATCTTGAGGAGCGGCTCGTGATTGCGGGTTGACTTGTATTCGCGCCACCACACCAGGGCATCGGTCCCGAGGGCGATTTTGCCGGTTCCGAGGGTGGCGGAAGCGACCTTGTCGAGCCCGAGGCGGCGTCCGGTGCGGTCCTTGAGATCGGCCATGAGGTCGAGGTTGATTGTCTGGGCGCCGAGGTCGAGGACGGTGTAGCCTTCGAGCACGGCGTAATCGAAGTGGAGGTGATTGAAGCCGACCACGAGGTCGGCGCGGGTGAGGAGGTCGACCAGTTCGTCGAGATCGTCTTCGGCATAGACGCGGTATTGGCCGGTGCGGGTGCTGAAGGAGCACCCGACCGAAATACCCATCCGGCTCAGGTTCGAGGCGCCGCCGACGTCATTGAAGCTGCGCTGCGTTTCGAGATCGAAGTAGACGATGTTCTTCGGCATGAGGGCGGCAGTATCGGCCCCGAAGGGGCTTGGCGGCAAGACGGTTCAGGCGGTTGGCAGGCCGTCGGGATAGGCCTCGCGCATTTCGAGGGCGAGGGGGGCGAAGATTCCAAAGACAAGGAGGAGCAGCATGAGGGTGAAGAGGACGGTGAACACGAGGAGGGAAACGGGGGTGGGGCCGGCCGCGGAGACGTGGTGGTTCCCGACCGAGTCCCACGGGGTCTTTCCCTTGCGCAGCGTGAACCAGAGCGAGAAGCCGCCGCACAAGAAGATGAGGAGGGGATGGAGCAACCCGAGGCCGATGATGTAGACGCGGGCGGCGCGGAGCATCGAGGCCCCCGCTCCAAGGTTGCGGCCCGGTGAAGAACGCACCGCGATCCCAAGAAGGGCCTTGCCGGGAGTGGCCGCCCAAAGATGGATCATGCCGGCTTCGATCACGAACAGCGGAACCATCGAGAGAAGATTGAAGAGCGGCGAGAGGGCTGCCTTCAGAAGATCCGCCCCGAAAAGCGTCATCCCTCCCCACAACACCAGGGAATACAGAACAAGGTCGAAGGAACGCGCCAGAAAACGGAGAAAGGGCCTCGGCTTCTGCGGGAGCGGCGGCGGCCCGCCCGTGGAATCTCCCGCCGGCGCATTCTCGAATTCGGAATGGAAGACATCCAGCTCGCGGAGCGGCGCCCAGGAATCAAGAGCTTCGTGCCATGACAACTCGCCGCCGGTCAGCTCGCCGCGCTCGATGCGATCGCGGAGTTCATAAACCTCGAAGGGTCCCCGCCGTTCGCCATCTTCGACGATCCAGATTCGCATGACCGGCCTGCCCTCAGAAGTTCCGCAGGCACCGGGCGGCGTCCGCCCGGGCCGCCTTGACGGCGGGGAGGAAGGCCGCCAGCGCGCAAAGCAGGAAGGCCCCGCCCGCGATCCAGAAAACCTCCGCCGGATTCACATGCGCAGGGATGACATCGATGTCGTGAAAGTCGGAGGGAAAGAAGTCGAACCCGATCTCCTTGAACACGCCATGGATCTGCCGGCGGAACCGGATCACGAGCAGGCCCAACCCCACTCCCAGAAGAGAGCCGAACAGGCCGATCACCATGCCTTGGTAAAGAAAGACGCAGACCACCTGGGCCGGGACGGCCCCCAGCGCCTTCATCACCCCGATCTCCTGCTTCTTCTGGATGGTGACGGTGAACATGACCGCCGCGATGCAGAAGGCCGCCACGAGGATGATGAACGAAAGCGCGAAGTACATCATCTTGCGTTCCTTGCCGATGAGGTCGACCCAGGCGCGGTGCTGGTCCTTCCAGGTGGTGACGTACCATCCGGCGGGCAGGCGTTCCTCGAGGCGCTCCGCCACCGGCTCGACGTGATAGGGATCCTCCACCCGCACTCCGACCGCCTCGACCCCGCCATCGAGGTTCTTCAATTCCTGCCCGGTGGGCAGGGGGACGAACACATCGGGATGAACGACATGCTTCGAGGCAAGGAAGATGCCGATCACTTCCAGTTCCTTGGGGAGCACGACCTCCCGCAGTTCCTTGAGGACGCGGGCGTCCTCCTTTTCCATGTCGAGGTCTTCGAGGGAATCGAAGCGGCGCCCGGCCCGCTCGATCGAGCCGGCCGGCAGAAGGCGGCGGTTCCCGGTGGCGGATTTCTCGCCGCTGTTGAGAATGGCGCGGATCTCACTGAGGATCTCGCGCTCTCCGGGACGGGCGGGGCCCTCTTCGAGAGCTTGGATTTCGATGTAGATCGCGTTCAGATCGTCGAACGCGAACCCCTCCCGGCCCTCTTCCGGGGTCATCTTGTCCCGCAGGGCGG
>CAYPUM010000366.1:0-4433 GCA_964413545.1 uncultured Roseibacillus sp.
AGCCCTCCTTCTCGAGCATGCGGAAGACCACCATGTCGTCGAGGCGGTTGAGAAACTCCGGCTTGAAGAGCCGCTTGGTCTCTTCCATGATCTTCTCCTTCATGCCGTCGAAGTCCGCCTGGTCCTCACTCATGGCCCCGAACCCCAAGGTCGTCTGGCGCTTGATGGTGGTGGCGCCGGCATTCGAGGTCATGATGATGATGGTGTTCCGGAAGTCGATCTTGCGGCCAAAGGCGTCCGTGATCATCCCTTCCTCCAGAATCTGAAGCAGAAGGTTCATCACGTCCGGGTGGGCCTTCTCGACCTCGTCGAACAACACCACCGAATAAGGACGCCGGCGAACCGCCTCCGATAGCTGCCCACCCTCTTCATACCCGACGTAACCCGGCGGCGAACCGATCAGCCGGCTCGAAGTGAACTTCTCCATGTACTCCGACATGTCGAGCTGGATCAGCGCGTCGGCGTCGCCGAACATGAACTCCGCCAGGTTGCGCGCCAGATACGTCTTGCCCACCCCGGTCGGCCCAAGGAATAGGAAACTCCCGATCGGGCGGCGCGGATCCTTCAGGTCCGCCCGCGAACGACGCAGCGCCTTCGAAATCGTCGTGACCGCCTCGTCCTGCCCGACCACCCGCCGCTTCAAGTCCTCCTCCATCCGAAGCAGCTTCTCCGTCTCCCGCTCCTCCATGCGCTGCAAGGGAACGCCGGTCCACTTCGACACCACCGTCATGATGTCGTCCTCGTCGACCGCCACCACCTTCTCCTCACTCTCGGACTTCCACGACTCGATCAGCTCGTCGAGTTCCTTCTTGGTCTGCTTCTCGGTGTCGCGCAACGCCGCCGCGCGTTCGAAGTCCTGCGCGTTGATCGCCGACACCTTCTCGGAATTGATCTTCTCAATCCGCTTCTCGAGATCCTTGATCTCCGGCGGACGCGTCAGGGTGCCGATCCGCGCCCGCGCCCCCGACTCGTCCAACACGTCGATCGCCTTGTCCGGCAAAAAGCGCCCCGTGAGATACCTCGACGTGAGACGCACCGACGACTCCACCGCCGCCGGCGTGTAGGTCACCTTGTGGTGCTGCTCATACTTCGATTGCAGCCCGCGCAGGATCTCGATGGTGTCGTCGACCGACGGCTCCTCGACCTTGACCTGCTGGAAGCGCCGTTCGAGGGCGGCATCCTTCTCGATGTACTTCCGGTACTCGTTCATCGTGGTGGCCCCGACGCACTGGAGTTCGCCGCGGCTCAGGGCGGGCTTGATGATGTTCGAGGCGTCCATGGCGCCCTCCGCCGACCCGGCCCCCACGATCGTGTGCAGTTCGTCGATGAACAAAATGACGTTCTTCACCTTCCGGATCTCGTCCATGACGGCCTTGATCCGCTCCTCGAACTGCCCCCGGTATTTCGTCCCCGCCACCATCAGGGCGAGGTCCAGCGTCACCACCTTCTTATCCCGCAGAATCTCCGGAACGTTCCCCGACGCGATCTCCTGCGCCAGTCCCTCCACGATGGCCGTCTTGCCAACACCCGCTTCCCCCACCAGAACCGGGTTGTTCTTGGTGCGGCGACACAAGATCTGAATCACCCGCTCGATCTCGGTCTCGCGTCCGATCACGGGATCAAGCTCCGCGTCCCGCGCGAGCTTCGTCAGATCCCGCCCGAAGGCCCGCAAGGCCGGCGTCTTCGTCTTGCCTTCGCTCTCCATCGGCTCCCCCTCCTCGTCAAACCCCTCGAAATCGTCGTCCGGATCCTCCGGCGAGAAATTCGGGTCGATCTCGGCGAGAATTTCATTGCGGGTGCGCTGGATGTCGACGTCCAGGCTCTGGAGCACCCGCGCCGCAACCCCTTCCCCCTCGCGCAGCAAACCCAGCAGAATGTGCTCGGTACCCACGTAGGAATGGTTCAGCGCCTTCGCTTCCTTGCTGGCAAGTGCCAGAACCTTCTTCACCCGCGGCGTGTAGGGAATATTCCCCGAAACCTTCTGATCCGGTCCCGTCCCCACCTGCTTCTCCACCTCCATCCGAACCGACTCGAGGTCCAGCCCCATCCGCTCAAGGACGCTCACTGCCACGCCTTGGCCGAGCTTGATCAGGCCGAGCAAAAGGTGCTCGGTCCCTACATAATTGTGGTTGAATCGGTCAGCTTCTTTCCGCGCAAGGGCAAGAACCTGCTGCGCTCTGGGGGTGAAGTTGTTCATAAATCGTCAAGTTTTTCCGGTCTCTCATTCTCAGTTCGACCCTCTTGTTGCCTACTCATAACAGGGGGTTCGAGCGATTGCAACCGGCTCCGGATAATTTCCGCACGAATTGCGTCCCGCTCCTCGGGGCTGAGCTTCCGGCCCGCGTGCAATTGGAGGTGCGCCGGTTGAATCTCCATCAATAACGCGTCGCACACCTCCACCGTCGCCGTCGGGAAAAATTCCATCTCCGCCCCCAACCTCAACAGCGACAACAGGTTGAGAGCCTCCTTCGACGCGATCACGTATGCATGCCGCAAATTCCCGTAGGCCCGCCCCACCCGGTCGTTCACCATGTCAGGATCGTCCTCCAGCAACTTCTGCCGCGCGTTCACCTCGTGCGTCGCAACCTGCTCAATCACCCGCTCCAGACGACGCATGATCGTCTCCTCGCTCTCCCCAAGCGTCGATTGATTGGAAATCTGAAACAAATTCCCCAAACTCTCGGTGCCCTCGCCGAAAAAACCCCGCACCGCCAACTGCAGCTTCGCCACCGCCTGCAAAACCTGCCCGATCTGGTCGCTCAAAACCAAACCCGGCAGGTGCAGCATCGCCGAGGCCCGCATCCCCGTCCCAAGATTCGTCGGACAAGCGCTCAGATACCCCAGTTCGTGGTCAAAGGCAAAATCAAGCGCCGCCTCGAGCTGCAGATCGGCGCCCGAGACCAACCCGTAGGCTTCCGCAAAATTCAACCCCGGCCGAATGGCCTGCATCCGCAGATGGTCTTCCTCGTTGACCATGATGCTGAGGGCCTGCTTGCGGTTCACCACCGCGGCGCTCCCTTCCCCGCGGGCCGCCTGTTCGCGGCTGATCAGGTGGCGCTCGACCAGAACCTGTTTCTGCAGGGAGGTCAACGCGTCCAGTTCCTGGGAAAATCCCTCCTTCATCTCGGGGAGGGACTCCACTTCCGGCTTGAGGCGCTCGAGGATCGCAACCCGCCGCTCCTTCGTGGCCCAGCCGGGAAACGGTTCGTCACGAAGATTGCGCGCCAGACGCACCCGGCTGGTCAGCACCACGCCCACCCCCTTGTCCTCCCCGGCCATCCAGTCCGCGGGATACTTCAGCAATGTGGAAAAACGCATCATGGCTGAGTCGCGGCAGAGCCCTCGATTTCCTGAATCTCGTCCCGCAAACCGGCCGCCTCCTCGTAGTTTTCGGCCGCGATGGCCTGCTCCAGCCTGCCCCGCAACTGTTCAAGCCGCTGCTGGCGTTCATGGGCCTCGAGCAGACCCTCCGGCACCCGGCCGACATGCACAACCCCTTTGTGCATGCTTTCAAGGCGCTTCTGAATCTCGTCCCGGAACGTCCCGTAACACTCGCTGCATCCGAGCCGCCCCACCTGCTGGAACTTGCTGAAGCTGAACCCGCACACCGGACAGATCAACCCGCCGTCATCCGGCCCCCCGATGATCTTTCCCGCCTCTTCGAGGTCGCCGTCGCCCAGGAGCGTATCCGCCAGCGAGAAAGCCGTGGGGTCCGTCACCCCCTTCTCCCGGGCGCAATCCTCGCACAACCGCATCTTTTTCATCTCCCCGTCGACAAGCTGCTTCAGGAAGACGGTCGCCTTGTTCTTGCAGAAATCGCACTGCATCCTGCGAAATACTAATTCACCTCCTTCGGATTTCGAAATAAAAAGAACCCTCTTTATGCCGCCGCCACCTCCGTCCCCGAATTCCGGGTGAGCTTCCGGAAGGCCTCCATCAGCCGGCGGGTCCGATCGCCCGGCCTTCCGGTCCCGATCATCCGCCTGTCCAGCGTCACAACCGGAATGATCTCCGCCGCCGTCCCCGTCAGAAAACACTCCTCCGCCGTGTAGACGTCATAGCGCGTCAGCGACCGCTCCCCGATTTCCATCCCCAATTCCGCCGCCAACTCGAAAACCACCCCTCGCGTGATTCCCGTCAGCGCCCCGTCCACCACCGGAGGCGTCAAAACCCCTCCATTCCGAACCACGAAGATGTTGTCCCCGGTACATTCCGCCACAAACCCCTGTTCGTTGAGAATCAACCCCTCGATCGCCCCCGCCCCCAGTGCCTCCACCTTCGCCATGATGTTGTTCAGGTAGTTGAGCGACTTCACTTGCGGACTCAATGCCCCGGGGGTCGGCCTCCGCGTCGCGCAGGTCACAAGGTCGAGACCCCTCTCGTAATACTCCTCGGGGTAAAGCTCCATGGTCGACGCAATCACAATCATGCTC
>CAYPUM010000367.1:0-4433 GCA_964413545.1 uncultured Roseibacillus sp.
CGGCCGGCGCTTCCGCGTCGTCTCCTTCCGCTGGCTCTCCCCGGACGAGGTCTGACGAGGAATGCCGGAGACCCACGTTCTTCGCTCCGGGAGTGCCGGAAGACCTCGCTCGACGAGAACGGCGGGTGTCCCTGACTTCGTCTTGCCCTGAAAACGAATCGCGCAAGGTCAGCCACCCCGATCCCGGGACTCTCGGGGCGGGAATGGGCGCCGGACCGGCGCTCCTGGCTTTCCGGGTATTCCCTCGTGGTCACCGTGGCTCTTCTGCCGCTCATCAGCACGAATTCTTCATTGACAACAGCCCCGCCACCAATAGATTGGAGTTGACTTTGTATTTACGCGATGAACCTGAAGCGCACCAACTCGGCAGTCCCGATCCCGGATCTCCCTGAGCGAAGACCGGCACCCCGCCGGCGCTTCGAATTGCCGGGGTTCTCCCTGATTGTCACCGTGGCTCTGCTGCTGCTCATCAGCATGATTGCGGTCGGACTCCTCTCTCTCTCGATCGTTGCGGTGCGGTCGACCGGCGCGCAGAGCGACATCACGGAGGCCCGCGACAACGCCCGTCTGGCGATGCTGCTGGCCCTCGGCGAGGTCCAGAAAACCCTCGGCCCGGACAAGGGCGCGGCGGGGCCGGCCTCCATGGTTCACGAAAACCCCGCCGAACCCCACCTCGCCGGCGTCTGGGAAACATGGTCATGGAACCCCACCGCCCGACGCTCGAACGTCCCCTCCGCAGCCGACATCAGGGAGGAAAAAGCCGAGCGCTTCCGCGGATGGCTCGCCAGCGACCCCGCAGGTCCGGAGCGCCGCCTCGACCCGGCGTTCCCCGTGACGGGACCCGACGACCCGGTGCTTCTGGTGGGACCGGGCTCGGCGGTGCAGGGCGGCCACGACCTCCCGGCCGAGGTCCGCGGCGGCTTCGTCCCGGTCCAGCCCGCAGCCGGCGGGACGGGCGCCCGCGGCTTCGCATGGGCCGTCCTCCAGGAGGACGTCAAGGCCCACGTCCAACCCGGCGCCGGAGGCGCCCCTGCGGCCGGCCCCCGCCAATTGGCCGCCTGCTTCGCACCCGGCGAGAGCGGCCTCGGCGCCCTCGAAATGACCGCAGCGCTCGCGGCCGAACGCGCCATGCGGGAGAAGACCATCAGCACCTCCACCCTCTCCCTGTCCGGCGACGACCCGGAGCTGAGCCGGCTCGCCTTCCACCACCTCAGCCCCTACCCGCTCGGGGTCCCCGGCAACGCCGCGCAGGGCGGCATGCGGCAGGACCTCACCACCATCTTCGAGGACTTCGATGCCTCCGCGCTCTCCGGCGAGCGGGTCTACAGCAACCCCGCCACCGCAAGGGGCGGGGACAACCCGGCCCCGTGGTGGAGCAGCCTCGCCGACTACTACAACGTTGGTAGCAGGATCAAGGACGGCGGCGGCCCCGATTACCCGCTCGACATCGACCCGGACCTCGAAAAGCTGAGAACGTTCAACACCGCCAACAACGAGGCCTTCAACCCGAAGAACCCCCGGTCCCTCAGCGGGGAGGCCCCCGAACATGCCGTTCTCGCCCCGGTCGTCGCCAAGGTCGACATCGTCTTCTCCCTCGTGACCCATGACGTGGACGACAGCCAGGAGGGACAGGGCACCCCGTGGTGGTACGACCAGGCGGATCACGCAAGGAGTCAGGATCCGCAATACGAGCACTACATGCCATGGCTGGTGTTCGAGCCGCTCGTGACATTGTGGAACCCCTACAACGTGCCGGTCCGGTTCTCCGAAGTGAAGTTGTTCTTCGACCGCATCCCGGTCGGATTCCGCTTCTTCAAGCACGAGCATACATGGGCGGCGGACAAGTGGGTCGATGTCCGCCGGCAGACCGACAGTCACACCGCTTACTGGCGGCCACTCCACAGTTACCTCGCCGGCGGGTGGAACCCCAACTCCGGTGCGGTGATCGGAGATTTCTTCATCCGCCTGCAAGGAGGAGGACCGGACACCGCCCAGCCGGAGAGATCCCTCACGCTCGCCCCCGGCGAAACCCGGATCCTCACCCCCTGGATTTATCCGGGATCGACATGGGGCGAGATCAAGGACCTCTTCATGATCGAACGCAATTACCGTGTTCGCGACATCGTCGAGGGCCGCGGCTTTGGCGTGCCTTACGTCGGGGGCTGGAACCGCGTCGGCGGCTTCCAGTTCAGCCACCTCGCCGAACAGGGCTCATGGCGCCGCAATCCGGAAAGCCTCTACCCGTACGAGAACGCCGCCTGCGGACACCTCGTCGTCCTGCGCGGCCCGGACAGCTTCCGTGGACAGATCCGGCTCATCAACCCCGATCAACCCGACAATGACCCCTCCGCCGACAACGACATCAACCGCTCCTTCTCGATGCGGGTGGCCTTGATGTCCAGCGACGCCAAAAGCATCAACGACTCGGACAGCGTCTTCCACGAAATCAAGGTCGAGGCCGAGGACTTCTACAAGCTCTACGAAGCGCATGCCTCGAAGATCATCCAGCACGACATCGTGGCGGAGGAAGCCTACCAGGCCCCCGACGACCAGGGCCCCGGAGGCAAGAGCCCCTTCGCGGTCCTCAGCCTGACCGCCAAGCCCACCAACGACCTCCTCCACCCCACCAAGGGCTGGCTGTTCTGCAACCCCGTCACCGCCGGAGCCACCGTCGACGAGGAAGAGGGCCCCTACTCGGTCCAAAGCTACGAAATGAGCTTTCGCGAAATCTTCAGCGACAACAGCTTCCCGATGGTGGACGTCGACGTGAACACCGAAACCCGCGGCTACTTCGGCCCCGGCCAGACCAGCGAACTGGGCCTCACCGCCGCCACCATGTACTCCCTGCCCAGCGAACCCATGGTGTCCATCGGACAGTTCCAGACCGCCAACCTGCTCGGCGCCAACGCCATGCCGCTCTTCAACTGCCCGGTTGGCAATTCGCATGCCCATCCGCTGATCCCCTCCGGCGAGGTCCGCCGCGACCGCGACGGGTTGCTCGATCACTGCCACGCCCTGAATTGGCGGCTGTGGGACGGCTTCTACTTCTCGACCCTCTCGGAGGACGCCGCCGTCAAGGCGGCGGAGTTCGCCTCCGGCCAGACCCCTCTCAACTCGCGCCTGCTTTACCATGCCCCGCACGGGCTGCCCAAGGAGGTGGCCGTGGAACGCATGACCACCGGCGATCCCGACCTTCGCGCGCGCCGCGTCGCCACCCACCAGATGATTCGCGGGGCCTTCAACGTCAATTCCACCAGTGTCACGGCATGGCGCGCCGTCCTCGCCTCCCTGCGCGACCACCCTGTGCCCACCCGCGACGACAACGAACAACGTGATCTCGAGGACGACTCCAGCTTCCCCCGCTTCGTCTGCGCCATGACCGAAAACGACGAAACCATGGCCATGGGAGGCGGCGCCGGAAACGCCGGCGCCGAGGCCGGGCGCGCCAACCGATGGGTCGGCCTGCACCGCCTCGCCGACGATGAAATCACCCTCCTCGCCGAGGAGATCGTCCGCCAGATCAAGCTCCGCGGCCTCGATGAGCAGGCGCCGATCCACACCCTCGCCGAGTTCGTCAACCGCCGCCCCGGCGGCCACAACGACCTGCATGCCCTGAAAGGCCTGCTGCAGACCGCCATCGAGGAGTCGGGAGTCTCCGCCCCCGCCAACCTCGAGGACGGCATCCCCATCGCCCTCACCGAGCGGGTCCCCGAACCGGCCGCCCTCGAAGACGGCAACACCGCCGAAGGATGCCCCGCCGCTCTCCTCCAAGGCGACATCCTCCAGGAAATCGGCGCCTTCCTGACCACCCACTCCGACACCCTGCGCATCCGCGCCTACGGCCGCGCCGGCAATCCCGGCAAACCCACCGAGGCATGGTGTGAGGCCATCATCCAGCGCGTCCCGGAATATGTCGATCCCGGCGACCTCCCCGAAGACACCCCCGCCTCCGGCTCGGTCAACGAGCGCTTCGGCCGCCGCTTCCACATCGTCTCCTTCCGCTGGCTCTCCCCGGATGAAATCTAGCCTTCAGAATTGCCTTGTCCACCCCCTGCCGGCCGGTTTTCACTCCGGCCCTGTAACCCCCCGGACGAAAAGACTTCCATGAGTTCAACATCCGCAAGACCCCCGCTGGCGGCCATCGCTCTCTGCGCCCTGTGCACCGCCGCCCCCGCATCCGCCCAGACGCTCTACTTTGACGATTTCAGCGGCGGATCCGGCTCCTACCTTCACAACACCACCCCCGACACCACCCAAGGCTCCAACAAATGGGTGGCCTCCATTGGCGTCACAAGTGACACCTCCGAACCATACTTCGCCGCCAGCGGCGACGTCGGCGGCGTCAACAGCACCGAGGGCGCCGCTCTACGGTCCGCATGGTTGCCGTTCACGCCCGCCCCGAACAAGGTCTACGTCCCCTCGCCGACGTGACC
>CAYPUM010000368.1:0-4411 GCA_964413545.1 uncultured Roseibacillus sp.
AGAAAAAGGAAGCCGCCAGCGAACTCGAACAACGGCGCATCGCCGTCGAAACGCTCGTCCGGCCCGTCGCACAGTCCCTCGACCACGTCCAGAATCGCATCACCGAGCTCGAACGCGCCCGCCAGAAGGCCTACTCGGGGCTCGTCGAGCAGGTCCGGCAACTCGCCGGCACCCAGCTCGACCTGCAACGGGAAACCGCCGCCCTTGTCAAGGCGCTGCGCCAGCCCGCCACCCGCGGGCAGTGGGGCGATATCCAGCTCCGGCGGGTCGTGGAACTGGCCGGCATGCAGGACCACTGCGACTTCGTGACGGCCGGCCCCGGTCCGTCCCGGACCCCGGATCCCGACCTGATCGTGAACCTTCCCGCAGGCAAGCAAATCGTGGTCGATTCCAAGGCGCCGATGGACGCCTACTTCGAAGCCTCCCAAACCGACGACGAGGCGGTCCGCGCCGAGGCCCTGAAAAGGCACGCGGCCCGGATCGCGGATCACATGCGGCAGCTCTCCTCGGAGCAGTTCCGGGGCCGCTTGCCCGCCGATCCGGAGTTCACGGTGCTGTTCCTTCCCAGCGAGTCGTTTTTCTCCGCCGCCCTCACGCAGGATCCCACCCTCATCGAGAAGGGCATGGAGGCGGGAGTGGTGCTCGCCACCCCGATCACCCTGATCGCCCTCCTGCGCGCCGTGGCGGCCGGATGGCGGCAGGAAGCCGTCGCCGAGAACGCCCGCCGGATCTCCGAGGCCGGCCGCGAACTCTATTCCAAGGTCCGAACGCTCGCCGGAGACTTCTCCGGCGTCGGCCGCTCGCTGGACGCCGCCGTCAAGTCCTACAACAAAACGGTCGGGGCGCTCGACACCCGCGTCCTGCCCAGCGCCCGCAGACTTCACGACCTCGGCGCCGCCCCCGAAAACGCGGCGCTTCCCGAGGTCGCCGAAATCGAAACCCTGCCCCGCGAACCCCGCAACCTCCCCGGTCCCGCAGAGCATGGCGCCAGCCACCCGAGTTCCGAACACGGCCGCTCCGAAGAGCCGCCCGCCGTTGAAGAACCCCGCGCCACCGCCTCCCTCGCCGCCACCGGCGAACTCGACGAGGACTCCTTCGAAGGCTTCACCGGCCCGGAGAATGACGACCCCCATGCACGGCCCGCCGCTTCAAGCCAATCCGAATCGAACGACGCCTCCCACCCTGCTGACGACCCCGATCCGGAAGGCGCCGCGGGCGACCTCCGCGCCGCCCTCGCCGGAAAGTAGAAGCCTCACAGAGGCTTGACAAACAGGTTGGCGAACTCGACCGCGTTGCCGTGGTGCTGCAGCGCGAGGGGGCCCTGCGGCTTCACCCCCGGAAGGAGCGCCTCGTGCACCACGACCTTCCCGTTGAGAACCACCGTGAGCCGGTCCCCTTTCATCGTGATCACGAACCGGTTCCACTGCCCGACGGGTCGATCGGCCGGCACGCGCGGGGTCACGGCGGCCCGAACCGGCAAGGGTTGCTTCCCGTCGGTCCGGATCCCCCAGACCTCCCCCGAACCGACCGGCCAGTTCCAGAGGTTGACCTGCGTCCTCGGGCTCCCCCGCAGGTAAATCCCGCTGTCGTATTCCTCCACCTCCCGCGTAACCTCCCTGCCGTCGGGTCCGGCTTTGGCGAGTCCGTTCGGCAAGAGGAGGGGCCTCCGCATCTTTCGGGCCTTGCCCACCCAGCGCCAGTCGCACACCAGGGTAAAATCCTTGAACTCCCTGCTGCTCC
This sequence comes from uncultured Roseibacillus sp., assembly GCA_964413545.1. Lineage (GTDB taxonomy): Bacteria > Verrucomicrobiota > Verrucomicrobiia > Verrucomicrobiales > Akkermansiaceae > Roseibacillus_B. The sequence goes on from CAYPUM010000368.1 coordinate 1,741, forward strand.
AGAGATTCTTGTCTCTGGCCATACTCCGACCGTCGTAGTGGAGGATCCAGCCCTTCCGGGGCGCCCAGTGATTCTCGTGGCCCTTCTCGTTCTTCCAGCCGTCCAGCGACCGGCCGTCGAAGAGCGGCACGAACCCCATCTCCCCCAGCCGCCCGTCCGGCCGGCCCGGAGGCAGATACCAATCCTCCCGCCGGTTCTCCCCGAACGACAATTCCCCGACCCGCAGCCCCCGCAGACGGATCACATCCCCGTGGCCCGCAAAGCAGATCTTCCCGCGCCGGCGCTTGGCGCCCGCGTGGTCCGGGTGGGCCTTGTTGATCCCCTCAAGATCGGCGTCCAGAATGCACCGGCCGTTCAGTTCCACCGTGATCCGCGGGCCGCGGCACGTCACCCGCTGGAAGTTCCACTCGCCCACCGGCTTGAGCCCCCCGCGATCCGCCGGCAACAGCGAATAAAGCGACCCGTGATACTGAAAGTCCCTGAGCTTCTCGTACTTCTTCGAGCTGTTGTCGAGGATCTGCAGTTCCATGCCGGCGTAGGCCGGATTCCCGCTGCCGGGATAATGGATCCCCAGTCCGTTGTTGGCGCCCGGAGTCAGTTGAAACTCGAATTCCATGATGTAGTCGGCGTATTCCCGTTCGCTCACGAGATTCCGGCACTTGCCGGTCGCTTCGATCATCCCGTCCCTGATCACATACCCGTTCAGCTCGGTCTTCCCGGCGCCTCCCCACCCCTCGAAGTCCTTCCCGTTGAACAGGGAGGTCCACTCCGCGCCTTGTGCCAAGGCCGCGCCCGCCGCCATCGCCGCCAGAACTCTTGTCGCTTGATAGATCATCTGCTGCGCATCCCTCCTGCTTCCCGCGCCGGCGGAAAACGTTCGATTTGGTTCTGCTTACGCATCCGCCCCGCCATTTCTTCCACTTCAGACCGATTCGCTCCCGTTCAGACCGATTCGCTCCCGTTTCCCGGTCTTCATCAACCCGCGGGCGGGCGGGACGCGCCCTCCGAATCTGTCGATCCGCGCCCGCCACGACGCGCCTTCCCGCGGCCCCGGCGCCCCTCGTCACGGCCTCTCGTCGGACGGCCGTCCTCCGGACCCGTCCCCCGCCTTGCTCACCCGGTCGTGAAACAACAGCACGAACAGCACCATGACCGCCGCCGCCATGACCGCCGGATACATCCACACCGCCTTCCAGTCGGTGGCCCGCAGGAACAGTTCCGAGGCCCGCTCCCACAGCTCCTCCGCTCCCTGCGCCCCGGCCTCCGCTTGCTCCGCGTATTCCTCCCGCAAAGCCGCCGCCTTGTCAGTCAGTTCGACGTTGTCCGGAGCACGCTTGTCGCGCAGGATCCGGTACATGACGGGCGCCCCGAGCCCCAATCCCAGCCCCTGCGTCATCAGCACCAGAAAACCCTGCGCCTGCGCCCGAATCTCCGGCCCCGCCTTCTTGTCGGTGTAAATGAAGCCGGTCACGAAGAAGAAATCATAACAAATGCCGTGCAGGAGAATCCCGATCAGGATCATCCACGCCAGGCCGTCCGGCGCCGCCGCCGAGAACAAGACGTAACGGATCACCCACGCCAGCATCCCCACCGCCAGCATCCACTTCACTCCGAGCTTCCGGAAGAAGAACGGAATCAACAGCATGAACACAATCTCCGACACCTGCCCCCAGATCAACACCCCCCCGGCCGAATGAAACCCCGCGTCATTGATGAACAACGGCGCAATCGCATAGTAGCCCGCCAGCGGAATACAAATCAGCATCGACGAGAGGATGAAGACCGCATACGCCGGCTGCTTCATCAGGGCCACCGCCCGCAACCCGAGAACATCGAAGAGAGTCGACTTCTTCCCCTTGCCGGCCGGCGGCGTATGCGGAAGGGCAAACGAATAGACCGCCAGAAGCAAACACGCCCCCCCGGTGGTGTAGAGCGTCCACGGCGTCTCGTCCAGATGCAGCCCGTATCCCAGAATCGCCCCCGCCACGATCCACCCGATCGTTCCGAACACCCGGATCACGGGAAACTGCCGCTCCTGGCTCCGGATGTTGCGAAACGCAATCGCGTTGGTCAGCCCAAGGGTCGGCATGTAGCACAGCATGTGCAGAAAAAGGATCCCCACGAACGGCAGGTGGTCCGGTATGATTGGCGGAAAAATCCCAAGGTAGCCGTCGCCATACGCCTCCTTGATCGCCTCCGCCTGCTTCGCCGAGTCACCCCCGGTGAGTTCCCGGAGCGTCTCGGCCCACGCCTCGCTGCAACTCCGCGCCACCGCCGGCGCCAGCAACATCGCCACCCCCCCCGCCGCCATCAGCACCGCCAACACCCTCTCGCTCGAAAAAAACCGGTCCGCCACCATCCCGAGAAACAAGGGCGAGATCATCGCCGCCAACGGCCCCACCGTGTAAACCCACCCGATCGCATCGCTCATCCCGATCACCTCCAGATACTGCCCCACCATCGTGTACCACGCCCCCCAGATGAAGAACTGGAGAAACATCATCGCCGACAGCCTTCCCGTCGGACCCGCCTGCATCGTCTCGTCGCTCATGGCCCCGCAGAGTCTCCACCATCCGCCCCGCCCCGGCCAAGACCGGAATTCCCTTTCGCCCCACGCCCCCGCGACACGTCTCGCCGACAGCATCGGACATGGCTGCCACGCAGCAGCTTC
>CAYPUM010000369.1:0-4406 GCA_964413545.1 uncultured Roseibacillus sp.
GAGGCGGCGAGCCACAGCGCCCACAGGAGCATGAGGAAGCGGTACCACCAGATGGACACCGACAGGCAGCCGGGACGCGGGAGGTGCTCGCCGCAGCGGGCCTGGTACCACTGCAAGACCCACCGGGTGGAGCCGTTGCCGCTGATGAACATCTCCGGGCGGCCCAACAGCCCGGCGGCGACGACGCCGACGAAGACGCCGAGGGCGACAAAACTCGCGAGGATGAGGGCCACCTGCAGCAGGTTGTACGCCCACGCCGGGAGGCGGAGGAACGATTCGCGTCCGCGCCAGCGGAGGAAGAACAACCAGCCGACGACCACGAGGGCGCAGGGCAGCGGGACCTGGGTCAGGCCGATGGCGAGCAGGATCCACTCGGCGGTGTGCAGAGGCGATTTCCTGATGCGGCCGAGAACCCAAGCGGCCAGGAGCGAGCAGACGAGGATGGTCCAGAAGCGCACGGCCGGTCCGCGGCGGGGGCCGGTGGTCCAGAGGACCCAGCGGTTGTCGGACACCTCGAGGGTGGTGGTGATGTTCGCGCATTCGACCGGCAGGCTGACCGCGCCGATCCGGGTATGGGGGTTGAGCGGCTGGTCGGACTTCCAGTCGAGGGTCACCGACTGTTCACCGGGGTGGAGGGGAACGATGATCCTCCCGGCGTCCTTGCGCACCGGGATGGGGCGGCCATCGACGGTGAGCGAGGTGGTCTCGGCCCGGTCCGGCAAGACGACCGGGAAGTCCCCTCCCAGGCTGGAGCGCAGCGAGAGGGTGAGGGTGGAGGTCCGCTGCCGCTTGCCCAGGCTGACCTCGTGGCGGCCGGACCCGACCATGACGGTGGCGCCGGCCACCGCTTGGGGGCGGCTGATCGCAAGGGTGACGGACTCGCCGGGCCAGACCTGCCACACCGGAACCAGGTCGGGGTTGCCCGGTTCGAACACCGGGGCCGCGCCGGAGAAGGTGACGTTCCAAACCGGCGAAACGACCAGTTGCCAGCGCTCGGCCCAGCTGTCATCGGGCCGGCTGGCGAGCACCAGTTCATCGACTGGTGAGAGTTCGCTCTGCCAGCCGAACTCGGTCTCTTGCGCGCCGAGCCGTGCTTCGAGAAACCCGTTGGTGACCACCATGTTCGAGCTGATGACGTTCTCGCCCGGCAACAGGGGCACCCGCAGATCGAGGGCCTTGCCCGGGGGCGAGAGCCGGCGGACGGTGGTGCGGACCTGCCAGACCAGCCCGAGTTCGAGGTGGCGCTCGACCGCCGCCGCCACCTGGACGTCGGGGCGGTCGTAGCTCGCCTCGCCGGCGACCGCCTTGCGCTGGAGGGCGAAGAAGATCTGCCCTTCCGGGTGCCCGTCCGGTCGCAACCCGCTGACCGACCAGCCGGGGGCGTCGATGGTCGCCTGGCGCGGCTGCAGGCGGAACGAGCATTCCCACTCGGTGAGCCCAGCGAGGAGCCCCTCGACCTGCACGCGGTGGACGCCGGCGGGCAGCACCAGCCACAGGAACCCGTCGTCGCGACGCAGCGCCGGTGCGGCCTCTCCGTTCACGGTGACCTCGATCGGCGACCATGCAGGCAACCGCCCGGGCAGGGGAACCGCAGTCTCGATGGCGGCGTGGACTTCCAGGTCGACGGTCAGCCGGTGGCCGCGCAGGGCGATCGCCACCGAGGGGATGTCAGCCGCGGTGGGGTAGGCGTCGGAGACCTCGTTGAGGCGTTGCCGCAGCTTCTCGATCATCTCCTTGTCGGGGAGCTGCGCCGGGGCGGGGGCGGCGGTGGTGAGCCACGCGAAGCCCGCCAGCACCGCGGTCGCGGCGCCGGAGCCGCGGCGGAACAGGCCGCCGAGCCGGCGGGCGTTGAGGAGAACGCCGGCGAGGGCCATCAGCAGAACGACCCGCAGAAACGTGAGCACCCGCTCGACGGGCGGCGGAATGAGCACCGGTCTGACGTGCTGGCCGGCCTTGACGGGGCCGTTCCAACGGAAGCTGACGGTCCGCCAGCTCCAGTCCGGGACGCCTTCGCCGACCTGGATGGCGGCCTTGGCGTCGTAGCGCAGGTTGGCGCTCTTGGCGAGGGTGGTGTCCTCCCACGCGTCGCTGGCCGCCGCTTCCGGCTGTTGGAGGTAGTGATCGATCTCGCGGCTCCGGGATTCGGCCATCGCCGCGCCGGAGTCGGCGGCAAGGATGCGGAACAGGCCGGCACCGCGGATCCCGCGGCTGGTTTCCAATTGCGGATAGAGGCCCTGCTGGATCTGGCGGGCCAGGAACGGAACCAGCCAGAGCACCAGCACCAGCACGCTGACCCACTTCCATGTGAGCATGAGCCGCCGGCCCCAGCCGGGCGGCACCACCCTCAGCAGCGCCAGCGGGATCAGCAACGCCAGCCACGCGTAACGCGGCGCGCCCGGCTCATGGTATGCCAGCCCGAAGGCGCAGAACGCCAGCACCGCCGCCTTCCACCCCCAAAGGCGCTGGACCGCCAGGGTGAAGATCAGCAGCAGAAACAGGTCGAGCAGGGTCCATGCGGTGAGCCAGTCCCCCCTCACCCGGTCGGCGCCGAACAATGCGAACAGGCGCCAGCCCGGTGGAAGGTTGAGGGTGATGTCGAGGGGGTCGGCGTCTGCCCGCCAGCCGGTTGCCGGGAACCCGCCGTGGCGGGTCATCCGCCCGGTCGCTTCAAGGTCGATCGTCCGGGTCCGGATCTCGATCCCGGCGGCGCCGGTCTGCGGGTTGCGGGTGATCAACTGTCCCTCGGCGTTGGCGCGCACCGACCCGAGATCCTGTCCCTCCGCTGCGTCGAGCCGCCAGATGCGCTGCATCTTGCCGGCGAGGTGATCGCGGAAACTCATCGCGCGCCCGTTCTCGTCGAGCCACAGTTCGCGGGTGATGTGGAGGCCTGCCGGTGCCTGGAGGCCCATGCCGCGCATCCGCTCGTCGAGCCGGAACGGTCTCCCGGTGTCCCACTTGTAGACGGGCAGTTGCCGCCATTTGTCGGGGAACGGGGTCTGCGAGACGTCGATCTGCGGGATGCCGGAAATCTCCACCGAGCGAAAAGCGGGGTCCGCCTTGAGGGCGATCAACTGGCCGGTCACTGCGGGCGCCACGCCGGGCGCGAAGGAGATTTCGGCCGGGTTGTCGAGCCGGTAGGCGTCGAGGTGGACGATCCACTTGCCGGCCCGGACCTGGGCCTTCATTGTTCCGGCTTGGTCGAGCGCGACCGGCACGGGGCTCTTGACCGCCGCCAGCTTCCAGCCGGCGGGCAGCACCACGCCGATCGTTTCCTCCCGGCTCTTGCCGGAGACGATCAGCTCGACCTCGCTGTGCAGCCACAGGGGAATTCCGTCTTCGAGTGCGGAGTAGATGTGCACCGCGAGGAAGTCCTTGGCGGCCTGCTCGGCCGCGGCGTCGCGCTTGAGCCAGAGGAACCCCTGCGCGTCCCACGCCGGGGACTCGACCGGGTTCCCGGCGAGGGTGAGGGAGAGGATCCCGATGTCGCTGGGAAGGGCGATCCGCTGCGGGATCTCGCGCCACCGGAAGGTCCCCTGCAACTCGTGCCTGCCGGGCGCCAGCTTCACCGCCGGCGATCCCTCGTGCTCGACCACCGGCACCGGCATCCCGTCCGAGGTGACGTCGAACGGCCAGGCGTCGGCACCCCCGGGGAGCCGGAGCCACGTTTCGGCAAACACGGCAACCGCAAGGCCGAAGCGACCGCCCTCCGGGTCGACATCCAGCATCAGCCGCGACGGCCACTGACACAGCCGCTTCTTCGGGTCGTTGTACGGGGTGGGGCAGTCGCGGGTGCGGTCGTCCCAAGCCGCCCAGCCGGTCCAGTCCTGCAGGGGCGCGGGCAGTTCGGCGACCCGCTCTTCGGCGGGGGGCGCGGCGATCAACGGCAGGACCTGAACGATCACCCCGGCAACCACCACCGGTGACGGGAAGCGGAATCGGGACGTCATGATGGCAGGGGCACTCCGACCCCGCTCCGATTCAACCCCCTTGGAGCCGTCGCTGCGAGGGGAATCTGCTAGAAGCTCGAAGACTCCAGCTCCGGCTTCCAGCGTTCGATCTCGGCCCGGATGTTCTCGATCGAGGGGGCGCCGGGGCTGGTGCGGGCTGCGAGGGCGTGTTCGGGGTCGAAGACCTCGCGGGCGTCGGGGCCGAACTCGGGCGAGACGGTGGCCAGGTCGAGTCGGTCGAGGGGGGTCCCGGTCTCGGTGGCGTGGGCCACCGCCCTCCCGACGAGTTCGTGGGCCTCGCGGAAGGGCGCCCCCCTGCGAACGAGGTAGTCCGCGAGGTCGGTGGCCAGGAGGAGCGGAGCAGATCCCGCCTCCACACCTGGTGGAGCAGCGGGTGAGGCACGAGCGCGGAGGTGCGGGGCCGAACACGGAGCTTGCCGGGATTTGATCTCCCCTCTG
>CAYPUM010000370.1:0-4400 GCA_964413545.1 uncultured Roseibacillus sp.
TGAGGTAGAACTGCGTGAAGTATGAACTGTGGGGGTGATACACGAGCCACCCGATCTGCTCTTCGGGGATCTCGGTCGCCGTTCCCATGCCCTTGCCGATCAGGAAGTCGGCGGGTTGCATGCGGGAGAAGAACCAGTGATAGATGGAGAATCTCCCGGTCGAGCCGCGTCCCACGAGGTCTCCCGCCGCCTCCCCTCCGCCCTGCTCGTCGAGCAGGAGGACCGCGAAGTAGGCGGCGGTCGTGACGGCGCCGATCGCCACCGCCGGCAACATGCGTTTCCGCCCGAACCAGACCAGCACCGTCCCGGCCGCCACGCCGCCCAGCATCGGGGCCCGGCTCTGCGTCGCCAGAAGCCCGAACACCAGAACCGCCAGAACCGCCAACCACAGAACGCGGCGAATCCGCCAGTCCGCGCGCCTCGAAAACCAGGCCGCCCCGCACGCTCCGAACATGAAGAGCATCCCGGTAAGGACCGCGTTCAAACCATCCTCGTAGACGAGGGTGTTGCGCAGGCGATTGTCGGCGAAGGATTGTCCCCGGTGGAGGTAGTACTCCGGGAGGACAAAACTCGCCACCAGCGCGCTCAAGAGGCACAGCCCCGCGGCCAGCCACGGGGCCGTGTCGCCCCGCCGCCCCGCTGCCGCGAGGGCCGTCAGCAGGAAGATGACGGCCAGCGCATCAGCCGGCGAAGCCACCGGGGTGACCGCGGCGCCCGCCCAGAGCCTCGTCAACGTCTGCCAGCCGAGCAGGATCGCCGCTCCCCACAGCCAGCGCGTCCGAACGACCGTCCGGGCCATCGCGTCCGCGTTCAGCACGGCCGCGAGCGCCACCAGCCAGAGCAGCCGGCGATGGTGCCAGCCGTCGGCGAGCCAGTAGCCCGCCAGCCAGATTCCCAGCGCGAGGGCCAGGACCGTTTCGCGCTGCGCCCAGATCATCGGGAGGCATCCGCCCGCCTGCTCGCGTCTCCTGCGCATCGCCGCCATGCTTCGAAGACGAATCGGAACGTCAAGCCGGGGGCGCAAAAACCTTTGGCATCCGGGAGGGCGCTGCCGCACTATGACCGCGCCGTGCACGACGCTCTCGCCCAGCTCCTTGGCCCTTCGAAGATCTCGGTTTCGGAAGAGGTTCTCGAGACCCACGCGAGCGACAAGTGGCACGCTTCCCGTCTTCCGGAGGTGGTGGTCTTTGCGGAATCGACGGCCGATGTCGCGCAGACCCTGCGCTTTGCCGACCGGCGCGGCATTCCGGTGACGACCCGCGGCGCGGGGGCCGGATACGTCGGCGGGTGCGTGCCGGCCGCGGGCGGAATCGCGCTGTCGGTGGCCCGCATGAACCGCATCCTCGATCTGAACCCCGGCGACGGCGTGGCCGTCGTGCAGCCCGGTGTCATCACCGGCGACCTCCATGATGCCGCCCGCCGGCGAAACTGGTATTACCCGCCGGATCCCGCCTCGCTCCATGAATGCTCGATCGGCGGCAACATCGCCACCAATGCCGGCGGCCCCCGCTGCCTGAAATACGGCGTGACCCGAACCTATGTCCTTGGCCTCGAAGTGGTGCTGGCCGGCGGCGCCATCCTTCGGTGCGGCTCGCGCTGCCACAAGAACAAGACCGGCTTCGACATGGTGGGTCTCTTCACCGGCTCCGAAGGTCTCCTCGGCGTCATCACGGAAGCCACCCTGCGGCTCATCCCCCACCCCGAATCCCGCGCCATGCTGACCGCCACCTTCGAGGCCTTCCCGGAGGCCGCGCGCGCGGTGCAGGAAATCCTCGACGCCGGCCACCTCCCCTCGGCGCTCGAGATCACGGACGGCTTCACCCTCCGGGCCGCCCGCGACTATCTCGGCCCTTCCGCCCTGCCCGCCGGCGACGCCCACCTGATCGTCGAGATCGACGGGCGTTCCGCCGCCGTGCGTCACGAGCGCGGGGAACTCGCCGCCCTCCTGAACCGCCTGAACGCCCTGAGCGTCGAATCCCACGCCGGCGACGAGGAGTGCGAACGCGTCTGGCAGCTTCGCCGTGACTTCTCATACTCGCTCAAGGCCACCGGCCTCACGAAGCTCAACGAGGACGTGGTGGTGCCCCGCTCGAAGCTCGTGGACCTCGTCGAGTTCGCCCGCCGCCTCGAAGAGCAAACCGGTCTTGCCATGGCCTGCTTCGGCCACGCCGGCGACGGCAACATCCATGCCAACCTCATGGTCGAAAACTACCACGACCCGCAAACCCAAGCCCGCGCCCGGGGCGCCCTCGACACCCTCTTCACATGGATTCTCGCCAACGGTGGCGCCATCACCGGCGAGCACGGCGTCGGCCTCGCCAAGAAACCCTGGATCGAGCAGGCCCTCGGCCCCGCCGGCCTCGCCGCCCACCGCGCCCTCAAAAACGCCCTCGACCCCAACGGCATCCTCAACCCCGGAAAGTTTTTGTAGCCGGGTTCAGCGGGGGAGCGGGCCCGAATCCACGCCGCATGCGGGCCGGTCAGGAGGTGTCTTCGCCGAGCGCAAGCCGGATGCCTTCCGCTTTCTGGAGGGTTTCCCGGTATTCCATTTCGGAAAGGGAGTCGGCGACAATGCCGGCCCCGACACTGTAGCTGAGGAGGGGGCCATCGCGCACGAGGGTGCGGATGGCGATGTTGAACTGGCTTTCCTCGTTGTATCCGAGGTATCCGATGGCGCCGGTGTAGAGCCCGCGGGGAACCGGTTCGAGATCCGCGATGATCTCCATGGCGCGCTTTTTGGGGGCGCCGGTGATGCTGCCGCCCGGGAAGCAGGCTGCGAGGGCGTCGAGGTGGCCGGCGTCCGCGCGGAGCTGGCCGGTGACGGTCGAGACGAGATGATGGACCTGTTCGAAGCGCTCGAGTTTCAGGAGGTCGGTGACCGTGACGCTGCCGAACTCGCAGACGCGACCGAGGTCGTTGCGTTCGAGGTCGGTGATCATGACCAGCTCCGCGATTTCCTTTTCGGAGGTCTGCAGTTCGAAGGCGGAGCGGCTGTCGCGTCCGGGGTCGGCGAAGCGGGGGCGGGTCCCCTTGATGGGGCGGGTCTGGATCGAGCGGCCGTGCATCCGGAGAAAGGTCTCGGGGGACGAGGACAGCACCTCGCGCTCACCGGCGTCGAGATAGGCCGCCATCGGGGCGGGGGAGACGCTTCGAAGCCGCTCGTAGAGCCCGAACAGGGAGTCCTGCGGCGCCACCCGCCTCTCGAAGCGCTGCGAAAGGTTCACTTGGTAGATGTCGCCCGCCGCGATGTGCTCGCGGGCCCGGCTTACTGCCTTCAGAAAGCCGGCTCGCGTGAAACCGGCCGCCCACCCGTGGCGCAAGTCATGGCGGGCGGGGTGGGGGAGGGGTTGCAGTTCTCCGGCCAGCGAACCCACCTCGAACCATTGCCGGCAGAGGTGCGCGTAGACCAGCAGGTCGTCGTAGAACGCGAAACGAAAGCGCCCGTCGTAATCCACCCAGCCGCACGCCGCGCCGAGGGGAAACCCGCAGTCCGGCCCGTCGACCCGGCAGCGCTCAAGATCGTCTCGAAGTCCCTCCGGCGCCGAGAGATGCCCACGCCGGATGTGGCGAGGCCGGGCCGCCACGATCGAAAGGGGAGGGGAGCCCGCGCAATGACCGGCGCTGTCAAAGAAGCACAGCCCCGGAAGATGGCGCAAGGCGGCCGCCGCTTCGCACGGCGTCAGGCCGAGATCCAATGCCCGGAATCCGCAAGTCTGCCTCATCTCGTCGCCAGTGGGTGCGTCTTCCTTACCTGAGTCCGCCGTCCAGCTGAATCATTATCGCTCCCTGCTTCGCCCCGAGGGCGCGGCGGCGGCCTGATGCCGCCGGGGACGGCGCCATCCGCCGGCAAGCTCTCGGGTGAGACGGATCGTTCTCATGGCGGCCGCCGCCGTCCCGGCGGGGTTGGCCGGCCCATGGACCGGGGCCCGAGAGCGCGGCGAGCGAGGCCTGCGCGCCGGTATCGCGTGCTTGCCCGCGGCATTGACGCCCGCGGCCTGCATCGCTAGTCTTGCCGCCCGTGCCGCTTCCCGCACCTCGCTCTCGTCCCCGGCTCGGCACCTTCCACGCAGCCTGCTGGCTGATGGCCCTCGTGGCCTTCATCGAGCTGGTGGCGGTCGGTGTCGCGCTGGCGCTCCGCAGCCACCCGGCCGGCGAATCCCGGGTGGTCGAGCGGATCGTCAAGGAATACGTTCCGGTGGCCGTGCCGGCACCGGCGTCCGACCCGCCGGCGTCCGCCCCCGGGGAAGACCTTGCGTCACGCCCGGCGCGGAGTCAGCCGCCGGCGCGTCCCGTGTCCGCCGCCGCGGAACCGGCATCGTCGACGCCGGTTCTCGGGGCGCCGCCGATCGCCGAGCCGATGGTCGAGCGCCTCGTCGAGGAGGCCCGCGCGGCGCGCGTCC
>CAYPUM010000371.1:0-4398 GCA_964413545.1 uncultured Roseibacillus sp.
ATCAATGGTTGAGAGCGAGCCAATCGATCCCGTTGAACATAGCAGAAGGGAATGGTAAGACCGCGGAAGCGGATCGCAGAATCTCTTCCGTAAGCCCTTGAGGCGGCCAGCAAGGCCTGGTGCAGGTCGGCCTCGAAGAGTTCACGCGCGTTCTCCATCATGGCAAGGCCGCGTCAAGTCACCGCACGGAACCCGAGGAAAGGAACGGCGCACAGGCACGGAGTTGCTCGGCCTCTTCGGAGGGATCGCGCAACAGTTCGGCTACCTCTTCCCTCGTGGAGGTCTGCAGGATTCCCATCCACTGGAGGTGCAGCTCTCTGGCGTGGCAGTAGGGCCTCTCCAGCCTGCGCCGGAGGACGGCCAAGCCCTGCTCAAGCGCATCAGGGGTGGCTTCCACCTGGCGGCCAATCTTCTCCCCCTGCATCCGCCTTCTCGCTCGCAATTCCCCGATTCCGGCTTCTTTGCGGGCCAGGATTTCCTTGAGAACTGTCGCTCCTTCCATGACAGAAACCCAGCCTGATCCCACTTTGCAGCAAAGACAAGGAGAGTGAGACACACCCGCCCAAGTGCCACACCCCCAACCCCAACTGGTCGGTCAAGCGCCGCGAGAAGTGAGGCCGGCATCCCCGCAGTTCCCCATCGCTGGAGTCCTGGAAAACCAGAAGTTGATGCAAATGAGTCAAGTTGTGGCGCCCCCCGAGGTGTCAGGTTTCAGGTTTCGGGTGTCAGGAGCGTTGCGCCACCCGCAGCACTGGTACGTGATCGACAATCCGAAGCGAACGTGCCCGGCACGCACCTGAGTGAGGTGGCATGCCCACCGGTCGCCAATCATTCCGCTTGAAATTCTTACCTTTCATCAATATGGTAAGAATCATGAAGGCGAAAGTGACGACGAAGGGCCAGGTCACCATTCCGATCGCGATTCGGGACCGGCTGGGGATTCGGCCGGGCGACGAGCTGGATTTCCGGGCCGAGGACGGCTGCGTGGTGGCCCGCAAGGGCATTCCGGCGGCGGCCTTTGATGCACTGCGGGCTCACATGCGGCCATCGGCCGCGGCCGGGGACCCCTTCGCCGGCCTCAGTGCGCTTGAGACCTTGGACGAGATGCGGGGACCGGTCATGCTGCCGCAAGATTCATGATCACCGCCATCGACTCATCGGTGCTGATCGCGATCGGCAACGGCGAACCGGGGCATGAGGCGTGGCAGGAGGTCCTTGACCGGGCGGCACAGGAGGGTGCGCTGACGATCTGCCCGGTGGTGCTGGCCGAATTGTCCGCCCGCTATCCGTCGCTGGAACCCTTGGCCGGGGATCTCGAACGTCTCGGGATCCGGATCGACGGGTTTTCGGACGCGGCCTGTTTCCTCGCCGGCGAAACCTTCCGCCGCTACCGGGCCCAAGGCGGGCCGCGCACCACGATGATCCCGGACTTCATGGTCGCGGCCCACGCCCAGAAGCAGGCCGACCGACTGGCCGCGATGGACCGCGGTTACCTGAGGAGCTACTTCGCGTCGTTGTGCCTGCTGGCGCCGCCCTGAGCGCTTCCGCTGGCTGGCCGAGGCGCCCGTCGAGCAACTTCCCGAAAGCCTGCTGGTGCGGGTGGCGGGCGGGCGGAGAGGTCCGGCACTCGATAGGCACGTGAAATCCTCCAATTGTGATGGATGATTTCGACGACGACTCTGAGATGGAACGGCACCGGGACCGCCGCCTTTATGGGCCTTATCCCGCGACCCCGTAGCCCTCGCGGGCCGGCCGGTTGAGCATGGCATTCGCCGCCTCGTCGCCGGTGATCCGCTCGCGCTGCGGGTCATAGTTGAGCTTCCTGCCGGTCCGCGCGGCGATGTTGCCGAGGTGACTGATCGTGTCGCTGCGGATCGCCGACTCGAGCGGGTTGATCGTCGGCTGGCGCGATTTCATGCAGTCGATGAAGTTGCCATGCTGCGAGGCGGAAACGTAGGCCTTCCGGGTGTCGCCGGAGCGGTCGATCGTGCGGGTGTTCACATAGTTTCCGCCCCGGTGGAGATAGCACACGCCGCGCGAGTAACAGACCCAGCCGGCGATGAACCCGAGCGCGTAGTCGTAACAGTGCCACGAGCTCTCGGTCTCGCAGCGCGCGGTGCAGTAGGGCTTCTTCGGTGCCGGGCCGAGCCACAGGTCGTAGTTGAACCCCTCCGGCACCGGTTCCTCACGGCACTTCATCCGCTTGTCCGGATCGAGGTGGGGCGCGCAGACATCGACCCGCTCGATCTCGCCGACGTGGCCGTTCCAGACCAGTTCCATCGCCAGCCGGGCGGCCGCCCCGGAGCGCTGCTGGGTGCCGTACTGGAAGATGCAGTCATGGTCCGCGATTTCACGACGGAGGAGTTTTGCCTGGTCGAGCGACAGACCCAGCGGCTTCTCGACATACATGTCCTTGCCGGCCCGCGCGGCGGCGACTGATGGTGGAAAGATTGCGATTGCCGGCGGAAGAGACCACACACCGTGCGCGGGCTCCACTCGATATCGTTGGCCATGAAGACCATCGTGCGCCCTACGGGTCCGGCGTGACGACCAGCCGGCAGAACTTGCGGCCGGCGCCTGCGGGCAGGGTGAGCCGCAGGCGATCCGGGGCGGTGAGAACATTCACCGCAGCGTGGCCGGGCGGGATGCCGGACCAGCCCCGGAGGTCGTCCGAGACTTGGAATTTCCAACTGGCGGTGGCGGTAGGATCATAGGGGATGGTCCAGATCCAGAGGCCGGCACCGTTGACCAGGGGCGGCATGGCGGCCGGGCTGGCGGCGGTGGCGCCCATGAAATACTCGATCCCGTTGGGGACGCCGTTGTGGTTGGCGTCGCCGGCGGCGTCCTGCCCGGAGGCATGGGTGGCGGCCCAGTTGGGATAGGAGTTGGGCGGAGGATCGGGCACGGTCAGGAGCCCGGAGATCGCATAAAGCGAGTATTGCGTCGCCTTCTGGTCGCCGAGGTTGTCGACCCATGCCGAGCCGCCGCCGCCGGTGCCGGTGCCGGTGGAACTGCCGAAATAGACCCAGCCGCCGCCGGTGTCGCCGAGGAACCAGTCGCCGGCGCGGGTGCCGGTGCCGCGGGTGCCGGTCCACACCTTGGTCGCGAGGAAGTCGCCGTGTTCGTCGATCGCGATCGGGTTGGCGAGCGAGCCGCCCCACAGCGCGATGTTGCCGTCGGCCACCCGCAGTCCGTCGAGCCGGTAGATCGGCGCGCTTGGATCGGAGGCGCGGGTGAGGGTATTCTGGTTGGCGTTGGTATAGACGCTGGTGCTGCGGTTGCCGGCCGAGCCGAGGCACGTCCAGGTGGTGGCGAGGGCGTTGAGCGCCGGCACCCCGGCCGCGACGTTGGCGACGAATGTGTTGTAGCTGCCGATATCCTGCGCGAAGGCGTCGCGTTTGGTGCTGGTCACGAAGGCGAGCCGGTAGTCGGCGCCCGGGTTCAAGTCCGGCGGGACCACCAAGGGTTTCACCAACACCCGGACCGTGTAGGTCTTGGCGGTGGTTCCGTCCTGGGCGGTCACGGTGTAGCTTTGCGGGTTGATGAAGTTGCGCGGGGTGCCCGAGGCCGGCGAGATCGTGGCCTGCGGGGACACTGTGCAGACGGGGGCGAGCGTCGTGAGATCGGTCCCGAACGGCACCGCCAGCGTGACGTTGGTACCGAGGATCGTGGCCGTGAAGCCGTCCCATTCGAGAGCCAGCAGTTCGCAGGCGGTGCTGATGGGAGCCATCGTGACCGTCACCGTGTAGTCGGTGTGCAGGGCGCCGGCGCTCACCGTGTAAACGATCGGGTTCTGGCTGGCGAAGCTCGGGTTCGGCGCCGCGCCCGAGGGTGGCGAGACGGTGGCGCCCGGTGTGAGCTGGCAGGCGGGGTTGATCGCGGCCAGGTTCGTGCCATGGGGCACGGTGAGCGCGACGGTGCGGGCGGTTTGGTCGATCACGCCGGTGTAGCCGTTCCATGTGAAGCTGGTGATCTCGGGCGCCGCCGGCACGGTTAGAACGTCCGAGATCGCATAGAGCGAGTATTGCGTCGCCTTCTGGTCGCCGAGGTTGTCGACCCATGCCGAGCCGCCGCCGCCGGTGCCGGTGCCGGTGGAACTGCCGAAATAGACCCAGCCGCCGCCGGTGTCGCCGAGGAACCAGTCGCCGGCGCGGGTGCCGGTGCCGCGGGTGCCGGTCCACACCTTGGTCGCGAGGAAGTCGCCGTGTTCGTCGATCGCGATCGGGTTGGCGAGCGAGCCGCCCCACAGTGCGGTGTTGCCGTCGGCCACCCGCAGTCCGTCGAGCCGGTAGATCGGCACGCTTGGATCGGAGGCGCGGGTGAGGGTATTCTGGTTGGCGTTGGTATAGACGCCGGTGCTGCGGTTGCCGGCCGAGCCGAGGCACTTCCAGGTGGCGC
>CAYPUM010000372.1:0-4344 GCA_964413545.1 uncultured Roseibacillus sp.
TCGGGCGGCGGTAGCCGTGCGAATCGGCGCGGAACCCCGCCATGATCATGCCGAGCCGCTCGATTTCGGCGTCGTCCCCGGGCGCGGCCCAGACGCCCATGGCATTCGCCGCAAACCCGGCCCGGCGATGGTGCAGGACCGCCGCGAAACGCCGAAGACGCCCGGCGGCAAGGAACCGTTCGTGCATGGCGCGCAACCCGTCGAGCGAAATGTCGAGTTCGCGCGCCATGTCGATAAACGGCGCCGGGACAAGCGCAAGGTCGCGCTGCATGGCCCGCACGAAGGCGATCTCACGATCGGAGAGCGGCGCCTCGGCCACGCGCCGGGCCTCGGAATACCCCGCCTCGGATGTCTCCCCCGCCCTGCCCGCTTCGCCGCCCATGTCGAAGCGCACCCCGATCTTGAAAAGCCTGAGGGTCGGCAACAGACGCGTTGACTCCGCCCCCGCCTCGCGGTGCAACAGGTCCACCGTCGCCTTGAGCCCGAAGCGGCTGATCGGAGAGACCGCAATCGTGAACCACAAGTTGAAGTCGTGATCGCGCAGATAATTGTGGCTCACACCGGGGTGCCGGTTGATGATCGCGGCCGCTTCCTCGACTCGCGCCGGGTCCACCCGCGACGCCACCAAGCTTGACGAATACCCGAGGCTGCGGGTGTCGAAGATGGCGCTGATCTGCCGGACGACCTTCCGCTCCTTGAGGCGCCGCAAGCGGTCCAGAACCTCGCCTTCGCCGAGCCCGCACCCCCGGCCAAGCTCCGCAAACGGACGCTCCGTCACCGGCACCGCGGCCTGCATGCGGTCCAACAAGAGGCGATCCGACGCATCGAGTTCGGGCAGAGACTCCGGCATTACTCAAAAGGCTTCCCCCGGGACGACGGAGGCGCAACCCCGTCCCCGGCGCCGGGGAGGACACCTCTAATTCGTCCCCGCGCACGCGTCGACTTGAAATTCATCCCCGATGGAATACGCCGCCGGTGGCCCGCGTAACCCGGAAACCCGGCGCGTCCGGCCGGTCCGCTTCGCACGACGTCGGGGCTGCCTGAAAGGGACGCCCGCGCGGGGCCGTTTTCTCAGGTGCAAACCGAATTCCTCTATCGCCATGATCCCGCCACGCCGCCTCCCCCACACCCTTCTTCTTTGCAGTCTCGCATTGGCGCTTGCGGGCCACGCCGGTCCGGCGCCCCGCCTGCTCGTCGCACTGCCCGACGAGTGCCACACCCCGGACGGCTGCACGCTGGACTCCGCCGGCGGCATCATCCTGTCCATCCCGAACTTCAACAACGAGGCCCTCGTGAAAGCGGGCGTGCTCGACAAACCCGCACCGCCGCGCATGGTGCGCATCGATTCGAAAGGCAAGCTGACAACGTGGTACCGGTTCCAAGCCGGCGACCGGCACCCGAAAACCGGCGCGATCGGGCCGATGGACTGCGCCTTCGGACCGGACGGAAACCTCTACCTCGCCGACAACCAGCCCTCCGAGCCCGGCGGATTCAACTCGCGCCTCCTGCGCATCAACGTCAAGAAGGGCAAGGCGGTCTCGTGCGAACCCGTCGTCCTCGGCTTCGGTGTGGCCAACGCCGTCGTCTGGAAAGACAACACCGTATACGTCAGCGACACGGTCCTGATCCCCGCCGACAAGGAGAAGCCGGGCTCGAAACTTGTCAGCGGCGTCTACGCGATCCCCGCCGCCGCATGGAAGGACGGCCCGGTGAAGCTGCGGCGCCCGGCCGCGGACTCCGCCGACCCGCGCCTCATGGCCCGATACGAGACCAGCGGCAGGATCGGATTCGGGGCGGACGGCCTGGTCTTCGACGACAAGGGCAACCTCTACTGCGGCATCTTCGAGGACGGGATCATTTATCGCACCCGCTTTGATGCCGAGGGCAAGGCCATGCCCCCCGAGTTGTTTGCAAGGGACCCCGCCATGGCGTCCTGCGACGGGATCGACTGGCGACCCTCCGACAGGAAGATCTACGTCGCCGACATGTTGCGAAACGCCGTGCAGGTGGTCGCCATGGACGGCTCGGTCGAAACCCTCCACCGCAACGGCGACACCGATGGATCAAACGGCCTGCTCGACCAGCCCTGTGAGGTTCTCGTCGACGGCAACCGCCTCGTGGTCGTCAACATGGATTGGTGGTGGGACTGCAAATGGCTGACCAACAAGAAGGTCGACCGCCCCTTCACCGTCTCCGTGATCGACTTGAAGCCCCCGAAGAAGAAGGACTCGCGGCCTTGACCTGAGTATCTCCCGCCCGCCACGATCCGGCGCCGGGAAACCGCGCCCGCCATCGCCGCCCGAGTAACATCCCGATCCTTGACACCCAACCCCGAATCCGCCCATGACTCCACCAACCAGCCGCCGAAGTTTCCTCAAAACGACCGCTCTCGCCATGGGAGGGCCCGTTATCGTCCCCGCCTCCGTTCTTGGCCGCAATGGCAAAACCGCCCCGAGCAACCGCGTCGTGGTGGGCGCCATCGGCATCGGTCCCCGCGGACGCCAGGATCTGAACTGCTTCCTGAGACAGCCCGACGTGCAATTCGTGGCGGTGGCCGACGCGCAGGCGGCCCGGCGCGAGACGGTGCGCCGGATGGCCAACCGCCATTACGGCAACGAGGACTGCCACAAGACCCGCGACATGTTCGAGATCCTCGCGCGGGATGACATCGACGCGGTCCTGATCGCCACCGGCGACCGCTGGCACACGCTCGGCACCGTCCTCGCCGCCAAGGCGGGCAAGGACGTCTACTCGGAAAAGCCCTGCAGCATGACGATCTGCGAAAGCCAGGAACTCGCCGACACCGTGAACCGCTACGGGCGCATCTTCCAGGCCGGCACCCAACGCCGCAACGTCGACAACTTCCAGTTCGCCGCCCACCTCGCCCACAGCGGCAAGCTCGGCCGCCTCCACACCGTGCACGCCTCCATCCTCCGCCTCCACGAGGATCATAACTGGCTCCCGGCACAACCCGAACCGAACCCCGAGGAGATCGACTGGGACCTTTGGCTCGGCCCGGCCCCGTGGCGCCCCTACAACAAAAGCTACGTCCAGGGACGCTGGCGCGGATACTACGACTTCAACCCCGGCGCCACCCTGCCCGAATGGGGCGCCCACACGATCGATCTCTGCCAGTGGGCCGCCAAGGCCGACCACACCACCCCCGTCGAGTTCGAGGCCGACGGCCAAACCATCCACGCCAAGTATCCCAACGGCGTGAAGCTCGTCATGCGCAAAGCCGGATTCAAGGGCGAGGGCGACTGGAATGTGCCCGGCACCTGCCCGGTGCGCTTCGAGGGCGACGCCGGCTGGGTCGAAACCGCCGACCACGGAAAACTCGCCGCCCATCCCGCCTCGCTCCTCGAAGGCAAACCGAAGAAGGAAATGGCGGGCACCGACCCCATCAAGCACGTCCGCGATTTCGTCGATTGCGTCAAGTCCCGCCGCCAGCCGGCGGCCAATGCCTCCGTCACCCGCCGGGCCCACATCGCCTGCTACGCCGCCGCGATCAGTTGGAAACTCGGCCGGAAGGTCCACTTCGATCCCGTCAAGGAGATGTTCATCGACGACGATGAAGCCAACCGCATGCGCAGCCGCGCCCGCCGCGCCCCATGGCATGCCTGAAACCGAATTACCACCATGAATCTCAAACGCTCCCTCCTGTCCGGCCTGCTGGGCCTCTCGATCACCGGCGCCGGAATCGCCGCCGAAGCCGATGAACAAGCGGCGCTCAAGGTGCTCGCCTCGGAAGCCGGCCTGCACGAAAAGGCGCGCGCCTGCCAGAAGCTGATGGTGACCGGCGGCCCGGATGCCGTCCCCGCCATGGCCGCCCTGCTGAGCCACGAACACCTCTCCGATTACGCCCGCTGGGCGCTCGAAGCCATCGAAGATCCCGCCGCCGGCGAAGCCTTGCGCAGCGCCCTTCCAAAACTCAAAGGCCGCCAGCTCATCGGCGTCGTCAACTCGCTGGGCGTGCGGCGCGATGCCAAGGCGGCCACGCAATTGATCGCGCTGGTGCGCGCCCCGGATCGCGGGGCCGCGGAACCCGCCCTTGCAGCCCTCGGGCTGATCGCCTCCCCCGAGGCGCTCAAAACGATCCATGCCGTCCTTGCAAATGGCCCCGACCCGCTGCGCGTCCCCGCCGCCCACGCCGCCCTCGCCGCCGCCGATCATCTCGCCGGCCAAGGCGACCGCGCCGCCGCCAAGAAACTCCGCGCCGCCGTCGCCGGAGCTTCCGTTCCCGATTACATCCGCACCGCCGCAAAACAGCCGGCCGCTGCCAGCGCCAACTAGTGGTCCGTCAAGATTGATCTGAGGGATATTCGCTGGTGGGATGAAGCGCTG
>CAYPUM010000373.1:0-1943 GCA_964413545.1 uncultured Roseibacillus sp.
GGGATCCTCCGGCTCAGCCGGGTATGTGTTCAGCGTCTCAGAAGGGCCCCCGGCGGCCTTGTGCCGCCGGAAGCCAGGATTGGTGAGCTACGTCATCCACCCAAGGAACCAGCCCGTGGGTGGAGCATTCGCGCTTCCCACGGGCTCAATTGGTTGCATCCCTGTAGCTGACCAATCGTTCGCTCCGGCGGGACAAGCCCGCCGGGGGCGTTCCTCCGCCGCTCGCTGAGGCTCGCTCTGCCGGCGCACTCCAGAGGGCCGAATATTGAATTCCGCTTCCTGCCCGACACCGCTACACTCGCGCCCGTGAGCTGCGAGGCGATCGGCATCGGGTTGGCGGGATTCGGAACGGTGGGCGCCGGGGTGTGGAAGACCCTCGAGCGCAACGCCGGACTGATCACAGATCGCACCGCGGGCGCCCTCGCCTTCGAGATCCGCCGTATCGCGGTCCGGGACCTCGACAAACCGCGCGATGCAGCCGCCCCGCGCGAACTGTTCACCACCAACTGGCGCGAGATGGTCGACGATCCGGCGGTCGAGGTGGTGGTCGAACTCATCGGGGGGACCGGCGCCGCGTTCGACCTCGTGGCCGCCGCCTTGCAGGCCCGCAAACCGGTGGTCACCGGCAACAAGGCCCTCCTCGCCGAACGAGGCCTCGATCTCTTCCACCTCTCGCGCCGGCATGACACCCCGATCCACTTCGAAGCCGCCGTGGCGGGCGGAATCCCGATCATCAAGGCCGTCCGGGAATCCCTCGTCGGCAACCGCATCCATACCATCACCGGCATCATCAACGGCACCTCGAACTACATCCTCCAACGCATGACGGAGGCCGCCCTCGATTACCCCGAGGCCCTCGCGGAGGCCAAGTCCCTCGGATACGCCGAGGCCGACGAATCCCTCGATGTCAACGGCTGGGATGCCGCCCACAAGGCCATCCTCCTCGCCACCCTCGCATACGGGTTCCCCATCGATCCCGCCATGGTCTATGTCCGCGGCATCGAGATGGTCAGGCCGCTCGATATCCGCTTCGCCAAGGACCTCGGATACGTCGTGAAGCTCCTCTCGGTGGTGCGCGAACACGACGATGGCTCGGTCGAGATCCGCACCCAGCCCTCCTTCATCCCGCACACCCACATCCTTGCCCACGTCAACGGCGTCTTCAACGCCGTGGCGGTCGCGGGCGACGACATCGGCGACTCCCTCTTCTACGGACGGGGCGCCGGCCAGGGACCCACCGCCTCCTCGGTGGTCTCCGACCTCGTCGAGGCGGGACGCCTCCGCCGGCAATCCTCGGCGCACCGCGGCTTCCTCCCCTATCGCGACTCGGGGCACATCAAGCCCGTCAACGAAACCGCCACCGCATACTACGTCCGTTTTTCCGTCACCGACCGGCCGGGGGTCATCGCGGAAATCGCCGCCATCCTCGCCAAGTCAGCCATCGGCATCTCCGGAACCCGCTCCCCCGTCGACCCCGACCATCCCGACGCCGAGTTCGTCGACATGGTCTTCCTCCTTCACACCTGCCCGTTCGGCCTCCTCAAGGACGCCCTCAAGGAAATTGAAGCCCTCGACTGCGTCACCGACCGCCCCGTCGTCTTCCGCATCGAAAGCCTCTAGCACCCCGCCCCGCGCCGCCTCAGCGGTTCAACTCAAGGATCTGTTCCAGCACGGCGAGATACTCTTCGAAGGCGGCGCGGCCGGTGGCGGTCAGGGCGTAGACCGTTTGGGGGCGGTTTCCGGTCTCCGTCTTTTCCGAGGCCACATACCCCGTTTTTGCGAGGGTTCGGAGGTGGCTGATCAGGTTTCCGTCGCTCATGGCAAGCTCGGTCTTCAGATCCTGGAACGGCCACGGTTCGTGGCGCGAGGCCAGCAAGGTCACGATTCCGAGTCGCCCCTTCTCGTGGATCACCTTGTCGAGCTTGGAGAACTCAATCATTCGT
>CAYPUM010000373.1:1953-4340 GCA_964413545.1 uncultured Roseibacillus sp.
TTCCGTGCCGCCACCAACAGGGCATACACGAGGTGGAACACCCCGAAGGCGGACCCCATGATCAGGTTGGCCTCGAGCATCGGGCTCTCGGTCCGCGCCGGCGGCCCCAGCCCCGGCAGATCAAAGCCCCCATGGGCATACAAAAACGCCGCCAATCCAAAGACCAGACACACCCAACCCAGCCGCGGAATCGACTTCGGCGCAAATCCGGCCGTGGCCAGAAGCGCAAGACCGTAGAATACAACCCACACCGCCGCCGCCTCCGCCGCCGTGCTGAGGATCGCCATCGGGATCCCCACCACCGCCCCCGCAACCATCGGCGGAATCAACGCCCGCAACGCCATCTTCAGGCCCGGGGAAAAGAACCGCCCCTCCTCGCGCTGCGCCTTGCGCGCGATGAGCACCGCATTGAAGCTGCCCGTCACCGCCAGTGCCACCAGCCAGCACACCACCCACGCCGCCTCCGACATGCGGTCCACCTCCAGTCCGCCTCCGCTGATCGCGGCCCGTTCCCGAAAGAACAGCAAGACCGCCAGCGCCAGCGCCAAGCTCCCCCCGAAAAGGGCCGTCGGCCATGAAATCGCCCGATACACCGTGGCCCGCTGCATCAAGGAGCGGATCACCCGCAAATGCTCCGCCGCCTGCTCCCGATCCGTCATGACGCCGAGAGTATCAGATCCCGCCGCAAAACGGGAGGGAAGAATTCGGACCCCTTGACAATCATGCCTCCTTTCATCCCTTAAAATCCTTGCCAACCATGGGCTCATGCCGTACCCCCCGCCCGTTCCTCAACGCCGAAGGATGAACAACCGGGGGCTGAACATGGTGAATCGGCGGGCCCCCGAACCACCCGGAGCCTCCGTGCCTTAACGGGGGACGATGCACATGGTCAACGAACTCATCAAGGACATGGTCGACGCGGGGGTGCACTACGGGCACCAGACCCGCAAGTGGAACCCCGCCATGCGCCGCTTCCTCATGAAGGACAAGAGCGGCATCCACATCATCAACCTCGAGGAAACCGTCCGCTGCCTCGACAAGGCCGCCGATTTCCTCACCGGCCTTGCGACAAGGAACAAGAAGATCCTTTTCGTGGGCTGCAAACAACAGGCCCAGGAAGCGGTGCGCGAAGCCGCCGAGGCCACCGGCCAGTTCTACGTCAATTATCGTTGGCTCGGCGGAACCCTCACCAACCTCGCCACCATCCGCAGATCGGTGGAACGCCTGAAATACCTCGAGGGCATCGAAAAGGCCCCCGAATACAAGGCCATGTCCAAAAAGGAACTCGCCGCCCTCAATCGCGAAAAAAACAAGCTCCTCCGAAACCTCCAGGGGATCCGGGAGATGGACACCCTGCCCGACGCCCTCGTCATCATCGACACCGCCCGCGAATCGATCGCGGTCGCCGAAGCCCGCCGCCTCAACATCCCGGTCGTCGGCATCGTCGACACCAATGGCGACCCGGCCGTGATCGACTACCCCGTCCCCGCCAACGACGACTCGATCCGCTCGGTCCGGATCATCCTGCAAAACCTTGTGGACTCGATCGTGGTCGGCGCCAAGGGCTGACTCCGCCCGAAACCCGCCCCTCGCCCCAACCCACTCCGAAAATGATCACCGCCTCACTCGTCAAGGAACTCCGCGACATCACCAACGCCGGCATGATGGAGTGCAAGAACGCGCTCAAGGAAACCGGCGGAGACATCGAAGCCGCCGTCAAACAGCTCCGCGAACGCGGCGCCATCAAGGCCGCCAAAAAGGCCGGCCGCGCCGCCAAGGAAGGCATCGTCACCGCCCGCATCGAGGAAGACGCCAAACACGGCATCCTCGTCGAGGTCAATTGCGAGACCGACTTCGTCGCCAAGAATGAAAACTTCCAGAAGTTCGTGACGGAGCTGGTCAACACCGTCGCGGCCTCCGGCGCCGCCGATCTCGACGCCGCCCGGGCCGTGTCACACGGCCACGGCACGATCGACGACTTCGTAAAGGAGAAGGTGATCGAACTCGGCGAGAACCTGCAGTTCCGCCGCATGGTCCGTTTCGACGTCGACGGCCCCGGGGTGGTCGCTTCCTACATCCACCTCGGCGGGAAGGTCGGCGTGCTCCTCGAAGCCGGCTGCGAGTCCGACTCGACCGCCGGCAGCGGCATCTTCCGGGAACTGGTCAAGGATCTCACCCTCCACATCGCGGCCGCCTCCCCCGCCGGCCTCCGCCGCGAGGATATCCCCGCCGAACTCGTCGAGGCCGAAAAGGACGTCTTCCGCAAACAGGAACGCGATTCCGGCAAACCCCCGGAAATCGTCGACAAGATCGTCGAAGGCCGCCTCGCCAAGTTCTACGCCGACCAGTGCCTCCTCGAACAGGGCTTCGTCAAGGACACCGACACC
>CAYPUM010000374.1:0-1524 GCA_964413545.1 uncultured Roseibacillus sp.
CCGGATAGCCGGCGGCTTTCCCCCACTTGTCGAAGACCTCGGCGTAGACCAGGAGCCCCTTCTGATCGCAGAATTCGGCAAGTTCCGGGGCGGGGGTGTTGTGGCTGGTCCGAATGGCATTGCAGCCCATGTCTTTCAGGATGTCGAGTTGCCGTTCCATGGCACGCGGCAGGGTCCGGGCTCCGAGCACCCCCTGGTCATGGTGCAGGTTGACCCCGCGCAAATGAACGCGCCGGCCGTTCAGGTGGAACCCGTCGTCCGGGGTGAATGCGACGGTGCGAACCCCGAACTTCGTTTCCACCGCATCGCGAACCACGCCATGGAAGCGGAGGGTGCTGCATAGTGTGTAGCGATAAGGATCTTGGATATCCCAGCGGCGCGGGTTGGGCAACCGGAGGGTCTGCACGACCTGTCCGGAGTTCGCTATCGCCGCGGAGGCGACGTTGCGCGCCGCCACCGAGCCGTCGGAGGTCCGTATCGTCAAAGTCCGCGCTCTCAGCCCCCTCGTGATCACCGATGGCGAACTTCCAGTCGCTGTTGAAATCCATGATCACGCGTTGAGCAGGCGCGACGGTTGCGGCCGAAACCAACAGGCACGTGGCCACCGCCAATCCACGCTCCCGGCCGCTGCCCATCCGTCGCCGTGGCGTCAAGTCACCACGCTTTCCAGGTCTCGTCGTACTCAGAAGCGTCGTCGTTGGCAGATCACCCGGGAAGATCACCCCGGAGTATGGAAGGAGAATTCCCTGACAGACAATCCGGTGTTTTCCCGGGAACGCCCCAGGCCGCTTGCCGGATCACCTGGATCGTTTGTGACGACTTCTGGATTTCGGGGACTCTAGCGGCGTCGGCCCGCCCAGCCGGGGGGAGGAGGGGCGAAGGGTTCCGCGGGCTTCGCAGGGTGACGGGGACGAGGGGCGATGGCGCGGCGGAGGCCGTAGCGGAAGGTGAGGCAGCGGACGGAAGATGAGCGGATGAACTCGGTGGGGCGGACGTGATCGACCAGTTCCTTGCCGTAGCCGGTCCCGGTGTCGGTCTCGGATCGGAAGTGGCCGGGGTGCTCCCGGCCGCCCTTCCGCTCGGCGGCGGGGGTGCCGGGAGTCACCTCGAGGGGCGGGTGATGGCGCTGTTCCCGGACCGCCCAGATCGGGATTTCCCCGATGAGGGCAGTCGAAAGGCAAGGCCGCACGACGGTCAGGGTGGCGTGATGGGGAGCCTTCATGATGGGACGGTGGTTCTCGTTCAGGATCAGCAGCGCTCGGGCGAACCGGCCCGTCGCAAGCGAATCCCTCAAGAGGAGAAGCGGAGCGGAGAGGGCTGTGTGCCTCAGAAGTCCGGGCGGGGCGGGGCGATCGCGCCGTTTGCGCGAAACGGCGCCCGTTCGGAAAAGGGTCCGCTGCTGTGGGCCGTGCAGCGCGGCTGGGACGCCTACTGGTTGGTGCCGGCGTCGTTCGGCATCGTGCTGGTGGTCCTCGGGGTGATGGTGGCCGTGGCCCTGGCGGCATGGTGCTGGCAGTTGCCGGG
>CAYPUM010000374.1:1624-4308 GCA_964413545.1 uncultured Roseibacillus sp.
TCCTCGGGGTGATGGTGGCCGTGGCCCTGGCGGCATGGTGCTGGCAGTTGCCGGGTCCGTGGCGGCTGCCGGTCGCGACGGGGCTCTCTGTCGCGCCGGTGTCCGCCATCCTGGTCGCCGACCGGCGCCGCTGGCTGGTCGAGGCGGCGCGGGCGGCCGGCATCTTCGCTATGGCCGCTCGTCGCGGGTCCGGGACCGTTTGGTGTCGAGATCGCGGGCGAGGTCGGCGGCGTGTTGGTCGGAGTTGGTGAAGGCGAGGGTATTGGCGAGGTGGGAAGCGGCATCCTTGCGGTGGCCGAGGCCGTGGCAGGCGAGGGCGATGAGGAGGTGGTGCCCGGCGTTGCGGCGGGCCTTGAGGTCTTCGTCGAAGACGAGGAGGTTGGGGAGGGAGGTGGCGAAGTAGTCGATGGTGGCGGGGGTGTGCAAGCCGGCCTCGCCGAAGGCGCGGAGGTCGTCGAAAAGGGTGCGGGCCTCGTCCTCGCGGCCAAGTTCGCGCAGGGAAAGGCCCCGGAAGTAGGAGAGCGGGGAATGCTTCGTGACGGCCATCTCGGTGAAGTCGCCGGATTCCCCGGCGGAGGCCTCGAAGCGGGTCCGGGCCTCGTCGTCCCGTCCGAGGGCGCGCGCACTACGTCCGATCCAGTAATTGACGTCGGCTTTGGCCTGGAGGAGGTGGTATTTTTCGCCCAGCGAGTCGGGGGTGTCCATGGCGTGGGTGAAGTGTTGGTGGGCGGCGGCGGGGTCGCCGGCGGCGAGGGCCTGCCGGCCGAGGAGGAGGCGGGCGGTGGTGTATTGGCGCAGCACCTTGCCCTCGCCGCCTTCCCACGGGTGGAAGCGCCGGGTGAGGAGGAGGTCGAGGGCGTCGCCGGGCCGGTGGAGGAGGTTGTAGAGGGAGGCCAGCGCGACGGAGGCGTCGTCGCGCTGCAGGACGACGGGGCGGCGCTCCTCGAGGAAGGCAAGGCGTCGTCCGAGGGGGTGGTTGAGCTTCCGGGCGAGCTGGTCGAACTCGCTGACGAGGCGGGCGTCGGAGGGGTCGAGTTCGAGGGCGCGGCGGTATGCGGCGACGGCCTGCTCGCCGTCGTTGCGGTGGTTCCAATACGCGATGCCGAGGTTGCGGTGGATCTGGGGGATGCCGGTCTGGCCATGGGCGGTTTGGGAGCGGGCCGATTCCCATGTGCCGGTGGCGTGATGGCGCCGTCCTTTGTGGTAATAGCAATTGCCGAGAGCGTATCGGGCGACGGGGTCGGGTCCGGGTTGGGCGGCGGCCCACTCGAGGACGAGTTGTTCGTGGATGCGGGATGGGAAGAAGTAGTCGGGGGACTGGGCGCGGGCTTCGGCGAGGACGGCGGGGTCGCGGGTCAGCCATGCGAGGGCGTAGCGGGTCATCGGGGAGCGTTCGTGGGGGTTGGGGACCGCGACAGGGATAACGGGGTTCTCGTGGTGGATGCCGAGGAGGGCGGTCGCCTCGTCACGGAATCCGGCCTCGGCGTAGTCGAAGGCGAGGTCGAGGATGGTTTGGGCGTCGTTGCGGGTGAGGTCGAGGAAGGTGTCGAGGGGGGTGCGATCGGCGGGGTGTGACCACGGGCGGGACGCCCGCGCCACGGTGGGCAGGACGAGAGCGGCGTGGCGGGCCCAGTGGTCGAGAGGGTCCACGGCGAGCAGGGCGGCCAAGGCGGTCTCCGCCTCGGTCCGGCGGTCCAGCGTGGCGAGGACGAGGGCTCGGAGGACGCGGGCCTTGTTGTGGTCGCGGTTGGCGGCGAGGGAGGCCTCGAGGCGGGCGAGGGCGGCCTCGAAGTCGCGGCGGCGGCAGGCGAGGCAGGCGAGGAGGTAATCGGCGGAACTACTCCATTCGTAGTTCCATGAGGCCTTCGAGAGGGCGCGGCGGGACTGGCGGGAGAGGTCGTCCGACGAAGCCGGATCGCCGGCGGCGAGGGACTGGAAGAAGCGGGTCAGGCCGAGGTGGTAGTGGGCCTCGCCGGTGGCGGGATTGGGATGGAGCCGGGTGAGGCGGTCGATGGCGGCGGTGAAGCGGCTGGCGGCTTCGTCGAGGAGGCCCTGGCGGAGGCGGCGGCGTCCGACGGCGAGGTTGCAGCGGGCGTCGCCCGGGTCGCGGGCGAGAGCCTCGTGCCAGTAGAGTTCGGGATCGCGGGTCGGGTGGCGGTATTGTTCGAGGTGTTCGCCGATGAAGAAGAGTTCGTCGGCGGACGGGACCTCGCCGGGGGGCGGGGGTTCGGTGGCTTGGGCGCGGTCCTGGGTGAGACGGGAGGGATCGGGGGGGCGGTAGGAGAGGATCGGGCGTCCGGATGGGCCGGTGAGGACAGCTTCGAGTTCGGCGGCGGACTCGCCGTCGAAGCGGAGGGAGGCGTCCTGCCAGGATTGGCCGGGCTGGAGGGAGATGTCGAACGAGGCGAGGGCGGCGGTTCCGCGCCTCACGATGAGCCGGCCATCGAGGGGTTCCGCGACGCAGAGGCCAAGTTCGACGGTGCGGTCGTCGCGCACCACGAGGCGCAGGGCGGCCTGCCGGGTGGCCTGCTGGACGGGGCCGATGTCGCGGATCGGCCACCAGAACTGGGAAAAGGTCTTGGTCTCGAACGGGAGGAGGTAGGTGAAGTCGGGTTGATTGTCGGTGAAGACGCCGGCCATGAGTTCGACGTAGGGCGGGGCCTTGCCTGAGCCTGTCGAAGGGG
>CAYPUM010000375.1:0-4299 GCA_964413545.1 uncultured Roseibacillus sp.
GATCCTTGACGGCACGAACGCCGACGACGCCGGGGACCATCGCCCGGGACTGCGAGCGGCACGGGAACACGGCGTGCGCAGCCCGTTGCTGGAAAGCGGCCTCGGCAAGGCCGCAGTCCGCTCGTGGGCGCGCGATCTCGACCTCCCCAACTGGGACAAGCCCTCCAACGCGTGTCTCTCATCGCGGATTCCATACGGGTCGGAGGTCACTCCGGAGAAACTGGCCAAGGTCGAGGCGGCCGAAGCGGTCCTGCGCAGGCACGGGTTCCAGCAGTTCCGCGTCCGCCACCACGGCAAGGTGGCCCGCCTCGAAGTGGCGAAACCCGAACTGCCCCGCGCCGTCGAGCTGGCCGAACTCCTGTGTGCGGGGGTGCGGGAGGCCGGCTTCCTCTACGTGACCCTCGATCTGGCGGGATTCCGTTCCGGCAGCATGAACGAAGCTCTCAAAACCACCCAAGGCCGATGAGCCCCGAAGCGGTCCGGATTCTCTTGGAACGCCTCGCGGCAGGCGAAGTCGGGGTGGAAGCCGCCCTCGAGGAACTCTCGAGGTTGCCGGTGAGCCTTCTCGGACACACCACCCTCGACACCCATCGCGAGTTGCGCCAGGGCATGCCGGAAGCCGTCTACGGCGAGGGCAAGACCGCCGGGCAGCTCGCGGAGATCATGGCCCGGCTGCACGCCTGCCATCAACGGGCCCTCGCCACGCGGGTCGACGCCGGCAAGGCCCGCGCCGTGCGCGAGGCGCTTCCCGAATGTCGCTACGCGCCCATGGCCCGCATCCTGACCCTCGGCGATCTCCCCGCGCCGCCGGCCGAACCGCTCGCCGTGGTGGCCTGCGCCGGCACCTCCGACCTGCCGGTGGCCGAGGAAGCCGTCGAAACCCTCACCTTCCTTGGCCACCGGGTGGAACGGCTCACGGACGTCGGGGTGGCCGGCGTGCATCGCCTCTTCCAACGCCTCGAACTCCTGCGCGCCGCAGGAGTCGTCATCAGCGTGGCCGGCATGGAAGGCGCCCTCACGAGCGTCATCGGGGGACTGGTGGCGGCTCCGGTCGTCGGAGTGCCCACCAGCGTCGGATACGGCGTCTCGGACGGCGGCCGGACCGCCCTGCACGCCATGCTCGCCTCCTGCGCGCCGGGGGTGGCGGTGGTCAATATCGACAACGGCTTCGGCGCGGCCGTGTTCGCCCACACCATCCTGCGCAAGCTATGAAGACCGCCTACTTCGACTGCATCGCCGGCGCCTCCGGCGACATGATGCTGGGCGCCCTCCTCGACGCCGGCCTGCCCGCCGGCCGGCTCGAAGCGGAACTCGCCAAGCTGGGCCTCGCCGACTTCCGGCTGCAGGCGGCCCGCGTCTCGAAACGCGGCTTCAGCGCCACCAAAGTGGACGTCCACGTCCGCGACGATTCCCCCGAGCGGCACCTCGCCGAGATCCGGGAGGTGGTGCGCGCCAGCCGCTTCGACGACCGCCTCAAGGAAACCGCCCTCCGCATCTTCACCCGCATCTGTGAAGTCGAAGCCGCCATCCACGACTCGGACCCCGAGGCGGTCCACCTCCACGAAGTCGGCGGAGTGGACGCCATCGTCGACGTCTGCGGGACGCTGGCCGGACTGGATGCCCTCGGGGTGGACCGGGTGCACGTCTCGCCGCTGCCCCTCGGCCGGGGATTCGTGGACGGCGCCCACGGCCACATTCCCCTCCCGGCCCCGGCCGCCCTCGCGCTCCTCAAGGGATGCCCCGTGACCGGCAGCGCCATCGACGCGGAACTCGTCACGCCCACCGCGGCGGGAGTCCTGTCGGAAATCGCCCACTCCTTCGGTCCCATCCCGCCCATGACCGTCGACACCATCGGATACGGCGCCGGCCGCCGGGACCTCGACATCCCGAACCTCCTCCGTCTGATCGTGGGAACGTCCGCCGAAGCGCCCGGCCTGCGCACCGAAACCCTCGTGCAGTTCGAGACCAACCTCGACGACGAGTCGCCCGAAATCGTCGGACACCTCTCCGCCCGTCTCATGGAAGCCGGCGCCCTCGACGTGGCCGTCATCCCCGCCCAGATGAAAAAGGGGCGCCCCGGACTGCTCGTGCAGGTGCTCTGCCCGCCCGACCACGCCGCCGCCCTCGAATCCCTCCTCTTCCGGGAAAGCTCCACCCTCGGCGTGCGGCGCAACGAAGTCCGGCGCGACTCCCTGCCCCGGCGCAGCGAAACCATCGAAACCCGTTACGGCCCGGTCCGCGTCAAGGTCGCCTCCCTCCCCGACGGCGGGGCCCGCGTCACCCCCGAATACGAGGACTGCCGTAACGCCGCCGCCCAAAGCGGCGCCCCCCTGCCCGAAGTCTACCGCCACGTCGCCCACCGCGCCGCCCACCAGCTCGGAATCCCACACTGAAGAAAGGGCCCGCCGTGCTCCAGATCGTGTTCAACGAGATCAGCGCCGCCGAGATTTCGCAACTCGACACTCTTGAACAACTCGAGCTGCTGGACGAATTCCGGGTTTCGGAGGATGACCTTGCGCATCTCGACGACGAGCGGTTCGGACGGATCGAGCGGGGAGGAAAGACCCTCTTCCGGTTCCGCTCGAAGGACTGGCGCTTCTACTTCGAGGTCGTGGAGGAGGCCGTGATCGTGCATCGTGTCCTGCACAAGAACACCTTCCATGACTTTCTCTTCCGGTCCCGCCTGCCGCTGGCGGAAGACGAGGCCCTTGCCCGCTCGAAGCAGTTCTGGCGCCTCATCGAGGAAGGCCGCAACGCCCGGGGGGCGCGTTAGATCTCCTTCGCCTTGTATTTGAGGAACACGGCGTATTCGTTCGGCAGGGGCTGCCCGCCGCCGAGGGCCTTCTTCCACAGCTCGCACAGCGAGACCGCCTCCTGGAGCATGAGGTAGCCGGGCGACTCCGGGTCTTCATCCTCGGTGCCCCAGAGCTTGATGGCGAGTTGCACCTCTTCGTGGTTCTTGTAGATGCGCAGGCAGGCAAGGGCGGCGTCGCGCGTGATGCCCTCGGAGGCGGCGCGGTCGGCGGTGAAGGCCCCATTGAAGCTGTTGAGGGCCTCGATCGGGCGATCGAGCCCTTCGAGCGCCTGTCCCTTGCAGAAATAGATCTGGGCGAGTTGTTCGCCGGTCCACTCCTTGTCTTCGAGGAACTCGTCGGCCAATCCGACGAGGCGGCTCCACCCCTCGGTGCGCACGGCATCCCACAGGATGTAGACCTTCTCCTGGTTCTTGTGGACCTCCCGCGTGAGCGGTCCCGACTGGAAGTCGTCGAGGAGTTCCTTGAGGGTTCCGAGGTCCCGCATCTTCCGGCAGCATTCGAGCATGTAGAAACCGGCCAGAGTGCTGAAGTTGCCCGGCAATTCGTCGATCGCCTTGTAAGCCTCCCGGCATTCCGCGAACTTCTCCCTTGCGCCGGCATAGTCCCGCCCCTCGTAAAGCTCCAGAGCCTCCGCGAACAGGGGCGGTTCGTATAAATAGATCGCGTCAATCTCGGCGCGCAGCATCCGATGACGGTTCAACCCTCCCTTGACGCGCGTATACTCGATCAGCCTCTCGCTGGCCGCGATCAGGAAGACCTTGTCGGCGTCTTCCCCGGTCACCAGCACCACTTCCGCCAGTTCCGCCGCCTCGATCGACGCCCCTGCCATGAGCGCCGCGGTGATCATCAGTCCTTTCTTCATGTCGTTTCCTTTCGATCAGAGTCTGCGCTTCAACGTCCGCCGCGGCGCCGGCGGAGTTCTTCTTCCCGCTTCTTGACTTCCTCCATGTTCATGACCACCGGGTCGTTCTCGTAGCGCTGCACCAAGGCCAGAACCTCGTCCCACAATTCGATTTCGTGTTCCTTGATCTGGGAGCCGTTGCGGATGTGGCGGGTCGAGTCGCAGTAGTTCCATCCGGTTTCGTATGCCACCTGGCGGTCGGACTTGCCGCCGTTCACGCCCGGCTTGTTCCGCTCCCATGTGAGCTTCATCATCCATTTCACGGCGGGGGCCGAGACTTCGATCATTCCGGCGAAGGCGCCAAGGGTGTTGCTGTAGGCCGCGATCGCATCCTCCCGCATGTCCCGCTGGCGGTAGGAATCCGCCAGAAGCAGCGAGGCGTACCCGGCGAACTTCCGGTAGCCCTCCGTGGTCAGGTACTGCTTGGCGCGCTCCGTCACCTTCTCCCAGTCGCCCCGTTTCGCGAGGACCGTCATGATCCGGTAAAGGGCGGCCTCCTGACGGCTGCGTTTCGGGGCGTTCTTGAAAACGTGCTCGAGACTCCGAAGCGCCTCCTCGGTCTCGGCCGGCTTGCCCGCGGCA
>CAYPUM010000376.1:0-4298 GCA_964413545.1 uncultured Roseibacillus sp.
CTCGACGTTCTCGATGACGCCCAAACCAGGTGAAGTCTGGCAGGCCGACCTCGGCGTGGCCGGCAAGGTCCGCCCCGTGGTGATCGTCTCCCGCGAGGACCCCGACCCTCCCCGCGTGCTCTTCGGATACGTGCCGCTGACCACCCAGTAGCGCGAAAGCGACCGTCTATAAGAGATTCGGCCCAGGAGGATTCAATTGGTACCACAGAGGCGGCAAGGATCCGCCAGTTGATTTGTCATTTACGGTGGAGTAAATATCTTTAGCTTGTCCCTTCTAAGTGCGACGTACAACAATTTGCATAGCTGTTGCGGGCGCATTAGGCGTCCTGACGATTGCACCTCTCATTTGGATTGCGTGGGATCTTCACATGCGCAAAGTCACGCGCGAAGAATTCTTCGTTTCGTTCGGTGCAATGATCGAAAACGATCGCAAGACGCTGGGGGGATACTCCACGAATGCTGTCGAGTTCTTTGGTTCAGTGACCGAATCAGACCTTCAGGAGATCTTATATGGGCCTTGGCCCTCACCTCCTGGGATCATCTACACTCCTGGCAGCACAAGAAGCGATCCACCGACGTTGATGGAATCAAAGGCCTTTCCGGCCGGGCTTTTTTCAAGCGATCGATTGCTCATCAATTCACAAGGCCAAGTAGTTTGGGAGAAATCGGGAGAAGTGGTGACTGCTCAGATCCAACAGGAACAGCAGAAGCCGGCCGCGTTCGTGTTGCATGCCGATGCCGTCGGGCAGCCGCTGGTTGTCCGCGTCTCCGAGGCGGCGCTTCCGTCGTTGGCGGTCCAGTCGGCGCTCGATCTCCGCTCCGCGCCTTCGGTACTCTTGGAACTCCATGCCGCCGGACTCGTGGAGCTTCCAGAGTTCGAGGGCCTCGCACAGGGTGGCTTTCAGCTCGCGGGCGAAGCAGCGTGCCCGGCCGGTCCTGGTTTTTTCCACCTCGCTGAGGTTTTTCAGCAGGTGGCAAAGGCATGTACCCACGGCCTCCTTTGTCTTTCCCCTCCTGAATACCGCAGTGTTTGACGTTGAAAAAGGCCTTGCGCCGGGATAGCCTGGCGGCTATACATTCTTCCCGTGAAGACGACATTGCAACGCTGGGGCAACAGCCAAGGGATCCGCATTCCCAAGTCGATGGTCGACGCCCTTGGGGTGGGGATCGGATCGGAACTGGTGGTTGAGATGTCTGGCGACCGGCCCGGGATCACGATCACTCCGGCAACCGATTCGAGGCCTGTCCGCGGGAGGCACCGGATTGAGGATCTGATCGCGGCGAGTTCCCCGGACGCGATCGACGGGGAGTACGATTGGGGCGGCCCGCAAGGCAAGGAAGCGTGGTGATGAGATCCTACATTCCCTGCCAGGGCGATCTCGTCGTGATGACCTTCGATCCCCAAGCCGGCCACGAGCAAATGGGTCGGCGCCCCGCGTTGGTGGTCAGCGTCGATGCCTTCAACAAGGCGACGCGGTTGGCGTTTTGTTGTCCGATCACCAATACCGATCGGGGCACGGCGTTTCACGTGAAGGTGCCCGCCGGATCGCCGTTGACCGGCTTCGTGATGTGTGAGCAAATGAAGTCGGTGGACTACCGCGCCAGACGGATGAAGCACGTAGCACCGGCGCCGAGAGCGTTGATTGACGAAGTGCTGTCGGTGATCGACGCCTGCCTTTACCCCAAGCCCGAACAAGGCGGTGGCGGACAAGCGGCTACCCGCCCGCGGTCGAAATGAATTTCGCGGTGACAACCCTAAACCCTATGTTGGAGCCGCGCTCTCGGTAGCCGGTGCCACACCTCAACGTTGGGGTCGGGAATCAGTCGTTGTCAGTGATCCCGCATAGCGGGAGAGCGGTTGTCGTTGTCGTTGTCGTAGTCGCAGTCGAGAAGATGATGGGATTTGGGTGCGAACAGCTTGACGTTTATCGCCTCTCTGTTGACTACGTGGCATGGTCCCGCGCGCTGGCGAAAGAACTGAGTGGGGTTGATCGTCATGCCCGAGAGGAAGGGGGCGCGGTACGGAGTAGACGATTACGATTACGATAACGAGGGAGAAAGGGACGGTTGATTACTGCAAGAGGGCCGTCCGGCTGATATGCACTGAGTATGGCGGAGAATCGTCAAGGGTGTTTATTGACGGCTTTTGGCGCGGGGCCATCGCCTGCAATTACATCTACAATTCCCGTATCTCCCAGACTTCGCAGATTTGGTTCCTTGTGGGTTGGGATGCTGAGAAGCGGTCGGTTTGGCCGAGGAAGACGGCCTGGACGCCCTGGGAGTCTTTTTTGGCGTGGTCGGTGACGGATGCGATGCGGGTGGCGCGGTCGGCGGAGAGATCCTTGTTGCGGTCGAAGTCGCCGGTTTTGGAGGCGTATCCGACGACGAGGAAGTAGGAATTGGGTTGGGAGTTTTTGACGGTGCGGCTGATTTCCTCGGCCTTGGCGAGGTCGACCTGGGAGGAGCCGGTCTGGAAGGAGATGGTGTCGACGACGGTGGCGTTGAGTTCGCGTCGGATGCGGTCGTATTCCTGCTTGAGCCTGGCGCCGTCGGCGGTTTCGAGTTTTGAGAGTTCGACGTAGAGGGCCTTGGCGGCGGCGGGGAGGGAGTCGACCTTGTCGGTGAAGAGGCGGGTCTTGTTGAGTTCGGCGCGCAGTTTCTGGAGTTCGTAGCGGAGGCGGTTGTTTTCGGGTTCGAGACGGGCGAGGCGGTCCTTGAGGGAGGCGAACTCGTCGGGGGCGATCATGCCTGCGGTGCTGGACTCGATGGTCCGGAGCTGGGAACGGAGGGAGTCGCGTTCCTTGAGGGCGCTGTCGAGCTGGCGGCGCACGGTGTCGAGGGCGGTCTGATCGGGGGCTTGGTCGAGCCGGGATTGGAGGTTTTCGGCGCGGCGGTTGCTGGCGTCGAGGAGGGAGCGGGTGTCGGCGAGCTGGGTGCGGAGGGCTTCGGCGTCCTCGGCCGAGAGGCGGGCCTTGCCGAGTTGGCGGGTCAGTTGGGTGTTGCGGCGGGTGGCGGCCTCGTAGAGGGTGGTGGCGCCGCGGAGTTCTTCGCGGGTCCGGGCGAGTTCGGTCTGCATTTGCCCGACGATTTCGGCGAGGGTGGAGGCGTCTTCGGCGAGGCGGGAAGCGATGGCGCCGACGCTCCGGGTGGGGGATCCGGCCCCGAGCGGTTCGAGCCCGAGACGGAGGCGTTCCTTGTTGATGGCGGCGCGGCGTTCGGCGACCCGCTCCTTGAGTTCGGCGAGTTCCGGGCTGGGCGACGAGCCGAAACCGCCCCGCACGAGATACATGATGAGGAGGAGCAGAAGCAGGAGGGTGGCGCCGAAGATGAGGCCCACGACGAGGCTCTGGTTGAAGCGGGAGGCGGGCTTGGGCGGAGGGGGGGATTCGTCGGGCATGGTGGATGTTGCGGCTGGGTTGAAGGTGGCGTGTAGCGGGAACTGTGAACAAGTGCAAGCTTCGGGGAGCGAAGCCCTCTCAATGGGTGGGGAGGCCGCAGACGTGTTCGAGCTCGGAGGGCGCCTCGAGGAGGTAGTTCGGTCGTTCGGCGGCGAGGGACTCCCTCGAGTTGAGGCCCCATGTGACGGCGGCGGAGGCGACGCGGGCCTTGTGGGCGGCGCGGACGTCGCGGATTTCGTCGCCCACGAAGAGCATGAGGGAGGCTTCGAGGGAGAAGGTGCGGGCGATGGAGCGAAGATGCTTGGACTTGCCGGAGAGCTTCGTGGTGGTGCTGATGAAGGTGAAGAGGTGGCGGATGTTGTGGCAGTCGAGAAAGGCTTCGACGTTGTCGGGGGCGTTGGAGGTGAGGATGCCGAAGCAGTCGGCGGCCTCGCGGAGCCGGGGGAGGGTGGCGGCCATACCCTGAATGAGGGGCTGGTATCGGATGCTGTTCTTGAGGAGGCGCCGGCCCTTGGAAAGCAGGACGGGGAGCTTGCGCTTGGGGATGTGGAGGTGGTGCAGGAGATGCTTGGTGTCGAGGCTGCGGAGGTGCGGGATGTCCTCCCGGGCGACCTCCCGGAAGCCGTTCTCCCGCGCGAGGAGGTTGTAGATGCGGGCGCCCTCCGACAACGTGTCGGCAATGGTGCCGTCGAAATCGAAAATGAGGGCGTTGTAGTGCATCGGAAGGGGGGGGCGGTTGTCGGTTTTTGGTTGTCGGCGGTTGTCGGTCAGAGGGCGGGGGTGAGGGGGAGGTTGGGGTCGATGTCTTCGGAGAGGCTTCCGAGGATTTGTCGCTGGAGGTGGTGCCATGCGGCGAAGGCGATCATGGCGGCGTTGTCGGTGCAGAGTTCGGGCCGGCAG
>CAYPUM010000377.1:0-4296 GCA_964413545.1 uncultured Roseibacillus sp.
TCGAAACCGATTGGCGCGGAGTCACCTCCGTGGTGTTCGACGATCCCGGTGCGGACCCGGCCCCGGTCCCCCGCCGGCCCCCGCCCGCCCTCGTGCCGGTCCGCCTCGAAGACGGCACCGACGAATCCCTCTACGCGCTCCTCCCGGTCTGGGCCGGTGACAACTGGCGTCCGGACCCCCGGGACTTGCTCGGAAGTCCCATCCCGCTCTTCTACGATCGCTTCGACCGCTCGACCGGACACGGGCCCGACATCAACGCCCTCACCAATCTCGGAATCGTCTCATATTCCAACTGGGTCAGCGAACTCGACCAGGACCGGTTCGTCATCCACCTCTCGGCGGACGACGAACAGGCGCCCAAGCGTCTCGTGGAGACCCTTTCGGCCGCCTGCCATTGCCTCGTACTCACCTGCCGCCCCGCCAAAGCCCGGCCCCTCGTGATCCAGATGCAGGTCAGCTCGAACCTTCTCGGCCCTCTCTCACCGTTCACCGAATGCGAAGGATGGTCCGTCTCCCCGCTGCCGAAAACCGACGGCTTCCTCCTCGAGTGCCGCTTCGCCCGGAACCCCGATTCGTCCCTCCTGGCCGATGGAGCCATTCCCCTCGGACATCCCAGACGCCCCGAACTTCATCGCGGCTGGACGATCTTCTTCGACCAGCCTCCCCGCTCCTGAACAAAGCCGCCAACCAGCCGTTCAACGGAAAAACTTCGCCACCGTCTCGTCGGACGGGGGCGGCGTGGCGAGCGAAACAGTGAGCATGGCCGCGGCCCCCGCCAGCCAGCACACCGCCACCGGCATCACCCCGCCAAGAACGGTGTGCTCCCCGCCGAACCCCGACAGGACGAAAAACACAAGCCACGTGCCCGCCGTGGCGAGAACGCTGGCATACGCCCCCGCCTTGGTGGCACGCCTCCAGTAGAGCGCCGCGAAAACCAGCGGAGTCAACGCCGCGAAACCCGAGAAGCTCCACACCGCCAGATCAAAGACATTCTGCGAACGCTGCAGCAGCAACGACAGCAGGTAGGTGACCACGACGATCCCCACCACAAACCCCCGCGCCAGCAGGAGAACCTGCCCGTCCGAGAACTTCCGCTTCGTCTTGTGCAGCACGATGTCGTTGGTGAACATCGTGCCAAGACAGAGAAACTGCGAATCGAGGGACGACATGATGGCCGCCAGCACCCCCGCCATCACCATCCCGACAACCACCGGGTTCTCGACCAGCCCCTTCAGCATCAGGACCAGCACCGCCCCCACCTTCGCGTCGGGCAGGTCCCCGAGGACGGCAAGGGGAGGCCTCGCAAACAACTCGTTGCCGGGAACGAAGACCCCCGTCGCCCACAGCCCGATCAGCACGCAGGGGACCCACACGATCATGATGCAAACCGGATGCGCGACCACCGTGAGCTTGAAGGCCCGCGCGCTGCGGGCCGTCAGCCAGTGCTGAAACAGGTGCGGGAACATCCCCACGCTGAGCGGAATGAACATGTAGGTGAGAAACATGAGGGGCGGCACCCCCGCCTCCCGCACCGAACTACCACCTTCCCCGTAGTGCAGCTCCGAGGGCGTCCGGACAAGGTGCGCCGGGTTGGCCTGCCCGATGGCCGCCTCCAGCCCCCCGAGCCGGCTCGATATCAGATGAAAGGCAAGAACGCCCATCGCCATGAACACCAGCGTCTGAAAAGTGTTGGCCCAGGCCGCCGCCCGCGACCCGCCGGCAAAGATGTAGGTCAGGACCACCCCGCAGACAACCAGACCGATCAGCCACGGCGGCAGCGACCCGTCCGCCATCCCCAACCCCGGAAAAAGATTCTTCGTGGCCGGCCCCACCAGA
The DNA here is from genome assembly GCA_964413545.1 of uncultured Roseibacillus sp. Lineage (GTDB taxonomy): Bacteria > Verrucomicrobiota > Verrucomicrobiia > Verrucomicrobiales > Akkermansiaceae > Roseibacillus_B. The sequence goes on from CAYPUM010000377.1 coordinate 1,837, forward strand.
CGATAGGACCCGATCACCCCGATCAACAGATACGGAACCACCAGTGCCACCAGAATCGGGAACAACAAATACCCGAACCGGTCGGACTCGAACCGCGCCCGGAAAAACTGAATCTGCGTGACATACCCGTAGCGCTTCCCGAGCGACCAGAGCTTGATCCCGATCAGGAAGAAACACAAGGCGTGGATCAGCCCCGAGGAGGAGGCCATCAGCCCGTACGTCCCCACCCCGCGCTGGAACGCCTTGCCGGTCGACCCCACCAACGCAAAGGCCGTCATGGTGGTCCCGAAAACCGACATCAGAAGCATGAACGGCCCGATCGACCGGCTCGCCACGAAGTAGTCGACGCTCGTCCCGCGGAAAAACCTCCGCGAGGTCAGGGCAAAGGCCAGAAGAACACCAAGGTAGGCAACGATGATCCACAGGGAAATCATGGCATCCGCTCAACGATTCGCTAATCCTCCCACTCCACCATTATCACAACCCCCCAGAATGCGGCCGCCACAAGCGAGTAAACCGCGTGATAAAACAGCCCGATCGGCATGAACCCGAACACGAGCGTGGCGTCGTCCCAGTTCCAGAAGTCCTGGTGAAGGACGATCAGAACCAACAGCACGACCCCTATGACGACGGTCGATCTCTTCATGAACAAACGACGCTTCGCCGCCCCCCGCCGGCCTCGTGCCGGTGGAGGCGACGGTTGCCAGCCACCGCGTCCGCAGCCGGGTCCAGCCCGCGGGAGGCGCGAAGGCTCCACTCACGGGCCGGCTTCTTGCGCGGCTTGCGACAGCTCCCCAATCCCGGCTTCCGGCGGCACAAGGCCCCCGGGGGCCGGTTCATTCGCAGGCTGCAATCCTGCCCCACCTTACTTTCCGACGGCATAGAGGTGGGTATCAGTCGCGATGTAGAGCGTGTCGTTGGCCACGATCGGGCTGCAGTGGATCGGAGCCGGAAACTCGATCACGCCCAGTTCCTTCTTCTTCTTGTCCGCGGCAAGGATGACGAGTTCGCCGTCCTCGGTGCCGATGAAGACCTTTCCGTCCGCCACGAGTGTCGATCCCCAGATGCGGCTCAGCGTCTCGTGCTTCCAATACGGTTGCCCGGTCATGGCGTCGAGGCAGTGGATCTCGCCGTCGAATTCCGCCTGGAAGACGAGGCCGTCCGCCACGCTCGGGGTGGAGATCGATCGGCCAATGTCCTTGAACGTCCAGACCGCCTTGCCGGACAGGTCGCCCCTCTTCGAGGCGTCGATGCAGCTCAGCATCCCCACCCCGTCGCCGTGCTCCGGATCCTGCCCGATCGCGACGTAGACCAGCCCGTCACTCAGGACGGGGGTCCCGATCACCTCGCTCGGACCGGCATACCTGGCATACTTGATCGGCTTGCCGTCCGCGATGCGGTACTCGGGCGGATTGGCGTCGTACCGCCAGACCTCCCGCAGGACGTCGAGGTCCTCCTCCTCGTCCCGGACCGGCTCGGGTTCGAACCCGTAAACGAAGCCGTCGCCTCCGCCCCAGACCACGAGTCCTCTGCCGCCCGCTTTTCCATAGGCGGGGGAACTCCAACTGGCGTGCAGCACCCGCTCCGAGACGCCCGAGACCTCCTCCCCGAGCAGCTTGCCGGTGTTCTTGTCGAGGGCGATCAACCCCGGGGCGAGCGGGGCGGGAATGTTGGTGTGCGACCAGTCCACCCCGTTCGAGGTGGCGGTGTAGAGGGTGTCCCCCACCACCAGCGGCGAGCAGCTCGAGACGTTGTGCGGGAACACCCCGAGCTCCTCCCGCATGTCGTAACGCCACAGGATGTCGGCATGCTCCTTGCTGAGTTCCACCCGCTTCCCGCCGGCGGCCATGTAGAGCCCCTCATCCTTGAACGGGCCCTGGTTGCCGTCCGCCTGGCCGTTGATGTCAAGGCAGACGACCTCGCCGCGGTTCGTGATCAGCCAGAGGCGGTCCTCCTCGACGGCCGGGGCGGAGCAGATGCCGACGTATTCCCAATCGCTCACCTTGCCCGCCCCGAGCTTTGGCGCCACCAGTTGCCAGAGGAACTTCCCGGTCTTCTCGTCGAAAGCCATCAGCGTCCCGCGGTCGCCGGTTTGTCCCGGATCGCGGGGTGACTCGTTGTTTGTCCCCACGAAGACCTTCCCGAAGGCCGCCACCGGATTCCCATACGATTGCGAGCCCAGCTTGGCGGCCCATCGGATGTTCTCGGCGCTCGAGAGATCGACCTTTTCAGTTTCCTCGTCGACCTCGCCGGAATCCGCCGTGACCGGCAGGTCCTCGCCGGGCCCGGTCATGTTGCGGCTCGGAGTGCGCCCCCACATCGGCCAGTCCCCGCTCACGCCGGCAACCGGCGCAGCCGTCAGAAGCAATACAAAAGACGTGATCTTCATGATTGGTGTGTTCGGTATGCCGCTCGTTTCAGGGAGAACTCAGTTTCAGGTTGTCAAGGTAGACCCGCTTC
>CAYPUM010000378.1:0-4277 GCA_964413545.1 uncultured Roseibacillus sp.
GAACGCGCCATTCACGGGCCTCCTCCCATGGCCCCCCACCGGAGACCCCCGCCAGTCCGGCCGCCAAGCCGCCAACACAGGTTCGTGATGGACTAAACAAAGAGTTAGGGCGACACTTTTGCAGTGTCCGACCGTCAGAACCCCCATGTCGATTTCTACTCCCACGAGACGGGTGAACCCTTTCAGAGCTGCATCGCGTGCGGCCTCCCTCTCGACGACCCCGAGGTTCCCTACCTCGTCGCCAAGAGCTTCCGGGGCCCGGAGTGCATCTTTGAATACGCCATCTGCGACCTCTGCCGCTCCACCATGGCCAGGGAGTTCTCGGAAGAATCCCGCCAACGGCTCGCCGAGTTCTTCCAGCAACGCGTCAACATAGGGCAACGATCCGCCCTGCTCACCTTGGGCCCGGTCGCCGATCCGTGGATCGCCGCCTGCGCCGCCTGCGGAACCCCCCGCCAGGACGCCGCATCCTTCTCGCTCGGCGCCGTCTTCCTCGCCAACGAGATGATCTTCGACCCCTACCCGCTCTGCCTCTGCGGCAAATGTGAAGAGGATATCCAGAACCTCATCTCGAAAAAGACCCGCGACATCTGGGACGACTTCGTCGAAACCCACTTCGAAGGCCCCCCCGCCCACCTCCTCGACCTCCCCGCCGGCGGCAAACCAGTCCTCTTCTGACCGCTTGGCAGCCCCGCCAGGACTCGAACCTGGAAATACGGAACCAAAATCCGGTGTGTTGCCAATTACACTACGGGGCTGTTGCGGCCCGCGTTCGTGCCGCGGCGGGTAAATAGTGCGGATCGGGCGAAAATTCAACCCGGATTATTGTGGGGTGCGGGGTCCGGTGGCCGGCCCGATGACGGAGCCGCGAGCGGCGGGAGCGGGGCTTGACCGCCCGCGAGAGCGGGGAGAAGCTCTGGTCACGCATGGATTTCAGCGCATTGATCGGCCAGCGCCGCGCCCGCCTCGGAGAAATCGAAGAACTGATCGCGCGGCCGGGGTTTTACGAGGATCCTCAGGCAGCCTCAGAGGTGATGCGGGAACACCGCGCGCTGCAGAAACTCCTCGACCTGTGGGCGGAATACGAGGAGGCCGGACGTCAGCTCGACCAGAACCGCGAGCTGGCAAGAAGTGAGGATGCGGATCTCGCGGAAATGGCCTCCGAAGAAATCCCGGGACTCGAAGAACGCCTCGCGGAACGGGGGCGGGACCTGCAATACGCCCTCCTGCCGCAGGACCCCACCGAGGAGCGCAACGCCCTCGTCGAGATCCGGGCCGGGGCCGGCGGCGACGAGGCGTCCCTCTTCGCCGGGGAACTGATGCGGATGTACCAGCGCCATGCCGAGGAACACGGCTGGAAATGCGAGCACCTCGAAAGCAGCCCCTCGGAGGTGGGCGGCTTCAAGGAGGTGATCCTCAAGATCTCTGGCGACGAGGTCTTTCGACACCTTAAATACGAAAGCGGCGTGCACCGCGTGCAACGCGTCCCCGCCACCGAGACCCAGGGACGCATTCACACCTCCACCGTGACGGTGGCGGTCATGCCCGAGGCGCGCGAGGTCGATGTCGAACTCAAACCCGACGATCTCCATGTCCAGACCACCCGCTCGAGCGGGCCCGGCGGCCAGCATGTCAACACCACCGACTCCGCAGTGCAGGTGACCCACCTCCCGACCGGCATCCAAGTGAAGTGCCAGGACGGGCGCAGCCAAGGCCAGAACAAGCAAAAGGCCTTCGAAATCCTGCGCGCCAGACTCTTCGAGGCAAAACAACGTGAAGAGCAGGAAAAATACTCCGCCCAGCGCCGCTCGATGATCGGCTCCGGTGACCGCTCCGAAAAGATCCGTACCTACAACTTCCCGCAGTCGCGCGTCACCGATCATCGCATCAACCACACCTCCCACCAAATGGAGGCCATCCTCGGCGGCTCGATCGGCGAGTTCACCGGGAAGCTCCAGCAGGCCGAAATGGAGCGGCGCCTCGCGGAGGCCGGGCTGGCAGAAAACTGACCCCGCCCGCGCGATGAAAACGGTCCTCGACTGCCTCGAAAGCGGAACCCGATACCTCGAAGAACATGGCGTCAGGGACGCCCGGCGCAACATGCAGTGGCTGGTCGCCAAACAGCTCGCCTGCAGCCGCCTCGAGCTCTACCTCGAATTCGACCGCCCTCTGGAAGAGGCCGACCTCGCCCCGCTGCGGGACCTCCTTCGCCGCCGCGGGGCCGGCGAACCGCTTCAGCACCTTCTCGGGACGGTCGAGTTCTGCGGGCACGAGTTTCTTTCCGACCACCGGGCCCTCGTCCCCCGCCCGGAAACGGAGGAACTGGTGAGCCGCATCCTCGAACTGGAATTCGGAACCCCGGTGCGCGTCCTCGACATGGGAACCGGCAGCGGCGTGCTCGGACTCTCCCTCGCCGCCGCCCTCGGCGAACGCTGCGCCGGCCTCACGCTGGCCGACGTCTCCCCCGCCGCCCTCGAACTGGCCCGCGAGAACGCCCGCCGACTCGCCCCTCGCCTCGCCTGCGATCCGCAGATCGTCGAGGGCGACCTGTTCGAAAACCTCCCGGACCGATACGACCTGATCGCCGCCAACCTCCCCTACATCCCGACGGGCGAGTTCGAATCGTTGCCTCCCGAGGTCCGGCACGATCCCCGCGAGGCCCTCTTCGGCGGCGAGGACGGACTCGATGTGATCCGGCGCTTCATCCCGGCCGCGGCGCGCCGCCTTGCCCCGCGCGGCTGGCTGGCCGTGGAAACCGGAACCGGTCAATGCCCCGCGGTGGCCGCCATGATGGAAGAAGCCGGCCTTTCCCACGCCCGCTGGAGTTCCGACCTCTCCGGAAATCCGCGATTTGTCTTTGCCCGGCAGACCCCAACCGGCTGAGAATCCCCCTCCCAGCGTCATGGACAAACTGCTCGTGCACGGAAACGGAACCCTCCGCGGGTCGGTCAACATCTCGGGATCGAAAAACGCCTCCCTCCCGATCCTTGCCGCCACCCTCCTCACCGACGAACCTTGCATCGTGCGCCGCGTTCCGGACGTCTCCGACACCAACTACATGCTCCAGATCCTTCGCTCGCTCGGCGCCGACGTGGAACGATCAAGCGGCACGGTGCGCATCGAGCCGAAATCGATCTCCCCCGAAGCCCCCTACGATCTGGTGCGCAAGATGCGGGCCTCGATCTGCACCATGGGCCCACTCCTTGCCCGGGTCGGCCGCGCAAGGATTTCCCTGCCGGGCGGCTGCGTCATCGGCGACCGCCCCGTCGATCTGCACCTCCGCGCCATGGAAGCCCTCGGGGCGGAAGTCGAAATCGCCGGCGGCGACCTCCTCATCGAGGCCCCCCGCGGCCTGCGTGGCGCCGAGGTCGATCTGCACGGCAAACACGGCCCCACCGTCCTCGGCACCGACAACCTCATGATGGCCGCCGTGCTCGCCGAAGGCCGCACCATCATCGAAAGCGCCGCCTGCGAACCGGAGGTCGTCGACCTCGCCTGCTTCCTCAACGCCATGGGCGCCCGCATCGAGGGCGCCGGCACCCGCCGCATCGTCATCGAGGGCGCCGCCGCCCTGCACGGCATCGAACACACCGTCATCCCCGACCGCATCGAGGCCGGAACGTTCATGGTGGCCGCCGCCATGGCCGGCGACGGCGTCACCCTGAAACGCGTCCGCCGGGACCACCTCGAAGCAGTCACCGCCAAGCTCGGCGAGGCCGGACACCTCGTCGAGTTCAACGCCGCCGGCGACGAGGTGTGCATCCGGCCCGGCGAAGGCCCCCAGGGCTGCGACATCGCGACCGCCCCGTTCCCCGGCTTCCCCACCGACATGCAGGCCCAGCTCACCGCCATGTTCGCCACCACCCCGGGCATTTCGATCATCGAGGACACCATCTTCCCGCAACGGTTCATGCACTGCGCCGAGCTGAAACGCATGGGCGCGCAAATCAACGTCGACAGCGGGCGCGCCGTCGTGCACGGCATCGAGTTCCTCAGCGGCGCCCCCGTCATGGCCTCGGATCTCCGCGCCTCCGCCGCCCTCGTCCTCGCCGCCCTCGCCGCCCACGGCTCCACCGACATCAACCGCCTCTACCACATCGACCGCGGATACGAGCACATCGACGAAAAACTCCTCCAACTCGGCGCCCGCGTGGAACGCGTCCCGGTTTGATGCCGTTCCGCGATGTGCCTCGATATCCGATCTTGGATCTTCGATCGAGCCACTGCAGGATGCCCCGAAATGCCTCCGTCATGAGCTTCAACCAGGGAGAATTCAA
>CAYPUM010000379.1:0-2973 GCA_964413545.1 uncultured Roseibacillus sp.
AATCACGTAAAACACCGCCATCGTCATGATGACACCTCACGCCAGCGCCAGCACCAGGTTGAGTCGCGGACTCCCGCGAGGCGGCTTGTAAACATGGCGCTCCACCTCAGTCGGTTGCGATGGTCAGCTTCTCCTTCCTGATGCCGGCGGCGAGGCACTCGTCCTCGACCTGGGTCACCACGCCGTGGCGCGCGGCCTCGTCCCCCTGCACGATGCAGGTGATCTCCTCGTTCTCGGCGACGAGCGGCTTGACGACCGCCTGCACCCCCTTGACCCCGATGCTGCGTCCCCCGTGGAAGACCTTGTTGTCCGCGGTCACCGCGATCAGGATGCTGTTCTTGTCCAGGGAGACGGCCTGCGAGGCCTCGGGACGGTTGACCTGCACCCCGGTCTCCTCGACGAACACCGTCGTCACGATGAAGAAGATCAGCAGGATGAAGATACAGTCGATCATCGGGGAAAGGTCCGGCTTGGCCTCGTCCTCGTCGCTGGCGCCGAATCGTCCGCGTCGCATCGCCTTCGCTTCCTTTTCTACAGGGTCTTGAATCGCTTCGCCACGATGGCGCTCTCGATCCGCGACAGAGCCGCCGCGATCCAGTTCCGCTTCTGCCGGATGTGCAGCGCCATGAACATCCCCGGAAGCGCAATCACGAGACCCGTGAGCGTCGTGAACAGCGCCTCCTTCATGCCGCCCGCGATCTTGTCCATGCTCTGCTTGCCGCCGCCCGACGCCAACCCGTCGAACATGTCCAGCATCCCGCCCACCGTGCCCAGCAACCCCGTCATCGGCGCCGCCGCCACCAGCGTCCCGATGATGATCAGGCGCCGGTCGATCGAGTCGATCAGGATCTCGCGGATTTCGTCAAAGCGGCGCTGCACGGTCTTGATCGAAAGGCGGGGGCCGTGCACCGCGTAGCGGATGACCTCCCCGGCACGGCCCTCCCCGTGGTCCGGATGCTCGATCCAATCCGGCCACTGATCCTCGCGCTTGCTCGTCAGATTCCCCTTCGAGACGAAGAAGAGAGCCGCCGTGGCGGTCGAGTAAAGGATCACCGCGATCAACGCCAGCATCACCATCACCGGCCCCCCGTCCGCGAAGAGGCGGACGATTTCGCCAAGGTTGCCGGTGGACTCTCCGATCATGATCGTCAGGCCGGTTCTATCAGGGCGTCCTCGAAGTCCTCTCCGTCATCCCCTCCGTCGCCGCCCGCTTCACCCTCCGCGACCGGCCCGGCGGCCCCGATCTCGGTCGTCCCGTTGAGCATCGCCAGCGCAATCCCCTCGACCTGGCCCAGACGGGTACGCGAGAGACTCTTCAGAACCCCGTGCACCATGATGGCCGGAATCGCCACCGTCAGCCCAAGGAAGGTCGTGATGAGGGCCTCCCCGATGCCGGCCGAAAAATACTTCGCGTCCCCCGTCCCGAACTGCGCCATCATGTCGAAGGTCTTCATGATGCCCAGAACCGTCCCGAGCAGCCCCGCCATCGGGGCCGCCGCCGCGATCACCGCAAGAAACGGCAGGAACCGGTCCAGCCGCGGCTGCACGGCGCTCATCTTCTCGAAAAGGGCGTCCTCCATGATACGGCGCTTGGCGTAGAAATGCCGCGCCCCCGCCTCGATGACCCGGCCCGCCAGCCCCGAAATCCCCTCCGCCTGCCGGATCGCGGCGTCCTCCTTGCCGCGCAGCAGCTCGTCGATGATCTCGTTCACCCGGCGGCGGCTCGGAACCTTGAAGGCCATGATCTCGATCAGCTTGAAAACCGCCAGCAGGGCCGCCAGCGCCCCCAGCACCAGAATCGCGAAACCCACCGGCCCCCCCGCCTTCAAAAACTCCCCGAGCGTCTTCTCCGCTTCCGCCAGTCGGAACGCCTTCCCGAGCGAGGCATCGACCGGAACCTTCGCCGAACCCGTCTCGACCAGCTTCCCGACGCTCTCCTTCGCGCCGGCCGCGGTCATCGGCAGAATCGTCGGAACCGCCACGTCTCCCGCGGTGAAGGAGGTCATGCCGGCCAGTTCCCCGTCCGAGGAGGCAAAAAATCCCACCGGCCCCAACAACGCGAAACGGCCCTCCTTGAGTTCGTTGTCCGGCCCCGCCGCTTCCCCGTCAAAGAGGAACCCCCCCGCCACTTCCGGAAGACGCTCCGCGCCGATCATGGCCCGCTCAAGGTGAGCGTCCAGCTTCCTGACCAGATCGTCCCCGGCGCCCTCGATGGTCCGCTCGATCTCCCCGAGGCGCTCCTCATGGAGCTGGGTTTCGGCGACGTGCAGGCGGTTCGAGAGGCTCAACCCGTAGGTGCCGAGGGTCCCGAGGATGTAGTCGAACTCGGTCTCGCGGGCGCTCAGTTCGAGGTCGAGGCGTCTTTGCTTGCCGGTGGCGAGGTCCTCCTCGCTTTCGAGTTCGCGGAGGCTGCGGGTCAGTTCGAGGATACGGTCGTCGAGTTTCTGGACTTCGAGGATGAGGTCTCCCTCTTCCTTGGTGATGCGGCTGGTCAGTTCCTTGTATTGGCTGGTGGCCTCGGCGAGATCCTCCCGGGCCTTGGCGAGGGCGTCCTGTCCGGAAGCCCGGCCCCCGATCCCCAGCAGCAGCAGCACCGCGAGCGCTTTCTGTATGGCTCCCGTTTTCATCTCAACTCCACCGGCACCTCGACAAACTTGATTTCACCCGATCCTTCCGCCACCGCGATGAGATCAAGGACAGCCTCCGGCGCGCCGGGTTCGGAAATCTTCTCGAATTCCCACCCTTCCGGCCCCGGCCGGCCCCGCAGTGCCACCGTGCCCGCCGTGTCCGCCGCAAACGCCGTCGAAAGCCCGAAGTAAATCGCAGTCACGATCATGTTCTCGCCGTCCACCTCGCGAGTCGGCTGGACACGCGCTGCCTCAACGACCTCCCGCAGTCTAGCCAGATTCTCCTCGGTGGTCCGGAGCGGCCGCTCACCGAAGTCGCTCAGCTTCAGAGCTCCCGGCGCAGTGA
>CAYPUM010000379.1:2983-4275 GCA_964413545.1 uncultured Roseibacillus sp.
CACCTCGCGGCGTTCATCCCGCACCCACGCCCGCTGCTGCAGCTTCTCGGCCTCGTTGAGGACGGTCGTGACGGCGCTCAGGCGCTTCGTGAGGCCCTTCTTCTTCTCCTCTTCGGAGAGACCGGCGGACTTCTTCAAGTCCTCCGCGGCGGCGGCAAGTTTCGTGTTCTCCGACAGGTAGAACCCGGGCAGCAACGGCAGCACCTCCCGCACTCGTTCCTCCACGACCGTCAGCGATTTCGCCATCGCTTCCCGGGCCGCGTCGTAGCGGCGTTTCTTGTCGAGCTTCTCCCGGCTCTCCTCGTCCGCGGCGGCGATACGGGCCATGGTGGCCTCGATGGTCTCCTCGAGATCGGCGATTTCCTGTTGCAGGCCCTCCCTGTTGGCTTCAAGGATCTGCCGTTCGCGGGTCCAGCGCGCCTGCTCCTCCTGCACCATCCGCATCATTTCGATCCACTTCCCGATGGTGGTCCGCAGGGCGCTCGTCTCTTCCTTTCCCGCCGCCACGGCGGCCGGAACCGGCAGGAGCAATACAAGGGTCCATACCCAGAAAACCGGCCCAAGGCGGCGCCTCTTCCCCCTCCGTGGTGGTTCTTCCATAAGCGCAAATTGACGCCCCCTCCTTAATGCCGACCCGCCGCCTCTTGCCAGCCCGGATCGCCCCCGGACTGTGACGCTACCGTCACAATCGGCCGGAGGGCAAAAAAGGGCCGCTCCACGCGGAGCGGCCCTCGGTCGGAATAACCTGTTGGATCAGTTCCGCCTTGTTCCCGATGCCGGGTCAGAAGTCCGCCAGCACCTGGACGAAGGCCTCCGGCTCACTGACAAGGTCCACCGGCGCCGTGAGGGAACCGCGCCCGAAGCCGTCCGTCGTGACGCCGCCCAACTCGGTCGGGAAATCGTCATTCAGGGTGAGCGACTTCACAAGGACGTAGTCACAGTACGGCGAGGCCGTGAACTCGAGCGTGGCTTCCGTCTTCGCGGCATTCAGCGTGATGCTCAACTCGATGTCGAGGACCGGGATGTCGAAGAACTCCGTCATCCGGCTCCACCCGTAGGCCCAGTTGGTCACGCCAAAGGCGCCGCGGTAGCCGGCCGCCTCCGGCGCGCCCCCGTTGAGGGTGGCGCCGTTCGCGACCAGCAGCGGACTCGTGAGCCTCGGCGACGGGTCGATGAAGACAAGGTCGTTGTGGCTGCCGCGGATGATACCGCAGAACTGCGGATCGGTTCCGGCGTTCGAGTTGCCGTCCACCGCCTGGCCCAGCGCGTTGTAGAACAGGCTGTCGGAGTTC
>CAYPUM010000380.1:0-4266 GCA_964413545.1 uncultured Roseibacillus sp.
AACATGGCAGAAGGGAATGGAAAGACCGCAGAGGCGGATCGCAGAAGATATTTCGTGCACGGAAAGGGGTCAGGCCAAATATTTTTACATTTGGCCTCCCAACAAATCGTCACCCCGTATCAGTCCCCGCATTCGTTGCCTGCATCGGTACACAGCTCCCCCCTTCAAGGAAGAAAAGGGGACGGCCAGAAGGATTGGACATCGCCCGTCGGTCCGCTTTCTGGTTTGCTCCTCTGGCCGATCCGATAAATCCCTTTGAAGCACCGTATCACCTCGGCCACGCCCGCACCCACCCCCACGGACGCATCAAGCCCGGTCACGACATCTACGGCCCCCTCCCCTCCGTGGCCGACACTCCGCCCTGCGCCGGCGGGCCCTCCGGGCCGAACCTCCCCACCACACTCGATCCCCCGGCGCCGGATTCCCCTTCCCACCCCGCCGCGTCATGAATGGGGTCAGGCAAGGTTTTCGAATCTAACAGGTTTTCTGGAATTGTCACCCCGCACCCGTTCGTTCCTCACTCGTGCGGCGTCAGCGCCTCCCAAATGCCTCCGCACCCCCGACGAGCAGGGGTCAGTCAACGTTTCTATTGCAGATGTCTCCGATCCTGCTTCCTTCGGGGCATGGCGAGGCAGGCGCGAATCGAGTTCCTGGCGCGATCTACCAATGTATGGCGCGGGGAGAGCGGCGGGGGCCGATTGTTTCCCCGGCCGCCGCGATGGGAGCGCCCTCTTCGTCTCGCCAGCGAAGGCGGGCATCCCCCGGGGCGGGTGGGCATTGACGGCGGGCTTTTCGTGCTGTAGGGGCCGGGGGGAGGCGCCATCGCGCGTGAACGCTGAGGAACAAAACCAATGAGCGGACAGACAGATCCGGCCCACGCTCCGGCGAGGAAGGACGAGGTGATCCTCGTCGCCGGTGCCGGCGGCTTCATCGGGGGCGCCTTGGTGCGCTTTTTGAAGGAGAAGGGGTTCACCCGTCTGCGGGCGGTGGACCGCAAGCCGCTGCCCCAGTGGTACCAGCAGACGCCGGGGGTGGAGTCGCTGTCGCTCGACCTCGCCGACGAGGGCAACTGCCGGCGCGCGGTGGAGGGGGCGGCGGAAGTCTACAACCTGGCCGCCGACATGGGGGGGATGGGATTCATCGAGCGCTTCCGGGTGCTGTGTCTTCGCAGCATCCTGATCAACACGCACCTTATCGAGCAGGCCTACCGGGCGGGGGTGCGGCGCTATTTCTTCTCGTCCTCGGCGTGTGCCTACAACACCACGCTGCAGGAGGACCCCAACTGCCGGGCCTTGAAGGAATCGGACGCCTATCCCGCGATGGCGGAGCGCGGATACGGCTGGGAGAAGCTCGTGTCCGAGATGTTTTGCCAGGAGTACACCGCGGAACGGGGGATGTTCACGGCCATTGCGCGCTTCCACAACGTCTACGGTCCGTGGGGGACCTGGGACGGGGGACGCGAAAAGGCCCCGGCGGCCCTGTGCCGCAAGGTCGTCGAGGCCAAGGACAAGGGTGGCGGGACGATCGAAATCTGGGGCGACGGCACCCAGGCCCGCAGCTTCATGTACATCGACGACTGCCTTGACGGCATCGACCGCATCATGCACTGCGACGCCCTCAACGCCACCCCCATCAACCTCGGGACGAGCGAGATGATCACCATCGAAGAGCTGGCCGGCATCGTCGAGGAAGCCGGCGGCATCAAGCTCGAGCGCAGCTACAACCCCGACGCTCCGACCGGGGTGGCCGGACGCAACAGCGACAACACCATGATCAGGGAGATCCTCGGCTGGGAACCCGCCACCCCGATCCGCGAAGGCATCAAACCCACCTACGCGTGGATCGAACAACAATACCACGACCGCAAGGCCGGCAAGCGCACCGTCGAGGACACGATTTAGAGTGGTCCGTCGTGCACGTCGACGGCGGCCACGGCGATGGCGGCGATGCCTTCGCGCCGGCCGACAAAGCCCATGGCTTCGTTGGTGGTGGCCTTGACGCCCACCCGGCTCGCCTCGAGGCCGAGGGCGGCCGCGAGGCGCTCGCGCATGGCGTCGCGGTAGGGCAGGACCTTGGGGGCTTCTGCGACGAGGGTGCTGTCGATGTTGACGAGGGATGCGTTGTGCTCCGCCGCGAGCCGGCGGCAGCGGGCCAGGATTTCAAGGCTCGAGATGCCCTCGATGCCGGGGTCGTCGGGCGGGAAGAAATATCCGATGTCGGGCAGGCCGAGGGCGCCGAGAATGGCGTCCGCAATGGCGTGGGAAAGGACGTCGGCGTCGGAGTGACCCGCCAGCCCGTGCGAGTGCGGAACCTCGATCCCGCCAAGGATGAGGCGGCGGTCTGCGGCGAAACGATGGACGTCGTATCCGATGCCGACGCGGGTCATGAGGTCAAGGGGCGGGTTCAGAGGATTTCGTGGATCGGGAGGCGGCCGTTGGTGGCCACGATCGAGTAGGTATCCGGCTCCGAGGGGTGGGGATCGAGATCGACCTTCCCTCCGGCGGTCTCGACGAGAAGCTGTCCGGCCGCGACATCCCAGAGGGAGATGCGGGACTCGATGTAGGCGTCGAGGCGGCCGGTGGCGACATAAGCCATGCCGAGGGCGGCGGATCCCATGAGGCGCATCTTGCGAGCCCGAAGCGAGGCGCGTTGGAACCGGGGAAGGCCGATCCGCAAGCCTTCCTCGTCTTTCCCGCAACCGATGAAGAGGATGGACTCTTCGAGGGCGGCGCGCGAGGACACGCTGATTGTCCGGCCGTTGAGGCAGGCCGGCCCGCCCCGCGCGACGGTCCACAGTTCGTCGAGCATGGGGTCGAAGATGAGGCCAAGGGCGAGTTCCTCTTCCTCGCGGAGGGCGATCGAGATGCAGAAGTGCGGGATGTCGTGGAGGTAGTTCACGGTTCCGTCGATCGGGTCGACGATCCATTGATGGGGCGAGTCAAGGTCGCCCGCGAGGCCCTCCTCGCCGTAGATGGCGTGGCCGGGGAAGGCGTCGAGGAGGACACGGGTGATGAGTTCCTGGGCCTCCCGGTCGAGGGCCAGCTTGATGTCATGGTGGGCGGCCTCGTCGACGTGTTTTTCGCGACCGAAGTGCTGGCGAAGGAGCGCCCCCGCCTCGCGGGCGGCCTGTTCGGCGACTTGAAGATGCTTCATCCGGGGAGGGTTGTGGCAGAGGGACGGTCGCGGCGCAACTCCTGGACGGCGTCCAGAATGAGATGGGCGAGGCGTTCCTTGGAATCGGGCGGAAGGGGAACGGATCGATCCGGATAGACGAGAAGGATTTCGTTGCGGTCGGAGTCGAATCCAAGGCCCGGCTTGGAGACGTCGTTGGCGACCACCATGTCGCAGCCTTTGCGATGCAGTTTGTCGCGGGCGTTGGCTTCGAGGCCGGCGGTTTCGGCGGCGAACCCCACGAGGACCCCCGCGAAGCCGAACTCGCCGCGGGCGGATCCGAGGATGTCCGGGTTGCGGACCAGCTCGAGCGACATCGTTTCGCCGGTCTTCCTGATCTTCCCGACGGCGGCGGCGGCGGGCCGGTAATCAGCCACGGCCGCCGCGAAAATGGCTGCATCGGCCCGGCCGATCTGTTGCCGGACGGCCTCGAACATCTCCCCGCAGGTCTCGACCGGGAGGAAATCCACCCGGGGCGGCACGTCGAGAACGGTGGGCCCGGAGACCAAAGTGACATGGTGGCCCCGCTGCGCGGCGGCGGCGGCCACGGCATACCCCATCTTCCCCGAAGAGCGATTCGTCAGGTAACGCACCGGGTCCAGAGGCTCCCGGGTCGGTCCGGCCGTGATGAGAACGTTCAAGGGCGTCGCGCGTTTTGCAGTGGCTGTCGGTTCGGGCGCGAACTCAGACTTCGCGGTCCCCTTCGGTGGTGAGGAGCCGGTCGACCTCGGTCAGGATGAGGTCCACGGGCACGAGACGACCGGCGCCTTCGTATCCGCAGGCCAGCATGCCGGAAGCTTCCGGCCCGATGAAGTGGCAGCCGTCGGCCTTGAGTTGTGCGACATTGCGCTGGGTGGCCGGATGGTCCCACATCTTCCCGTTCATCGCCGGGGCGAGGAGGACCCTCGCCCGGGTTGCAAGGTAAATGCTGCTGAGAGAGTCGGGCGCAAGTCCGAGCGCGAAGTTGGCGAGCGTGTTGGCGGTCAGCGGCGCCACCAGCAGAAGCCCGGCCCGGTCCGCAAGGTCGATGTGGCCCGGCTTCCACGACTCCTCTTCGTCCTCGAGGGCCGCCATGACGGGATTCCGCGAAATAAC
>CAYPUM010000381.1:0-4258 GCA_964413545.1 uncultured Roseibacillus sp.
AGGCACCGCGATATCGGGCAGCGATTCCGCGGCCGGGACGCGCCATGGTTCGGCCCCGTTGGCGAGATACAGGTCGCTCAGCAGGACGACGGGGGTCGAGTATTTGAGGGCCAGCCGGACGGCCTCGAAGGCGGCCTCGAAGCAATCGGAGGGCGAGTTGGCCGCGACCACCGGGAGCGGCGCCTCGCCGTGCCGTCCGTAGAGAGCCTGGAGGAGGTCGGATTGCTCGGTCTTGGTCGGGAGTCCGGTGCTGGGGCCGCCGCGCTGGACGTCGCAGATCACGAGCGGCAATTCGCTCGAGACGGCCAGCCCGATGAATTCGCTTTTGAGGCACAAGCCGGGTCCGCTGGTGGCGGTGACGCCGATTGATCCGGCGAAGCTGGCGCCGAGGGCGATGCCGATGGCGGCGATTTCGTCCTCGGCCTGGATGGTGCGCACTCCGAAGTGCTGGTGGGCGGCGATGGTTTCGAGGATCGAGGAAGCGGGGGTGATCGGGTATCCCGAGAAGAAGAGGGGGCGGCGGGCCCGCCGGGAGGCCGCGATGAGGCCGATGGCGAGGGCCTCGTTGCCGGAGACCTTGCGGTAAGTGCCGGGCTGCACGACGGCTCGCGCCACCATGTAGCGGTTGCGGTGGGCCTCGGTGGTGTCGCCGAAGAAGTAACCGGCCTTGAGGGCCGCGATGTTGGCGGCGGCGAGTTCGGGGAAGCGGGGGCCCCACTTGCTTTCGATGAACGAGATGGTGGGGGCGATCTTACGACTGTAGACCCAGTAGAGGAATCCGAGGGCGAAGAAGTTCTTGCAGCGCAGCTTGTCGCGCGGGCTGAGGGGGCTGTCGCGGAGGGCCTCCCTTGTCATTCCGGAGATGTCGATCTCGAGGAGATCGTAGCGGGCCGCGAGGTCGGGGTCTTCGAGGGGATTTGCGTCGTATCCCGCGAGCTGGAGGTTTGCCTTCGTGAAGGCGCCGGTGTTGGCGATCAGGAGGCCGCCGTCGGTCAGTTCGTCGAGGTGCACGGCGAGGGCGGCGGGGTTCATTGCCACCAGAGCGTCGGGGTCGTCGCCGGGGGTGAGGACCGGATGGCTGCCGAAGTGGACCTGGAAGGCCGAGACGCCTCCGAGGGAACCGGCGGGGGCGCGAATCTCGGCGGGATAGTCGGGAAAGGTCGCGATTTCATTCGGCACCATGGCGCTCGTGTCCGTGAAGCGCTCTCCGACAACCTGCATCCCGTCTCCGGAGTCGCCTGCGAAGCGGACGACCACGGAGTCCTTTTCGCGAAATCCGCGCGTTGCCTGACTCATGAGCTTCGGGTGGGCATCGGTTCAGGTCGTCGTGCCGTCCATAATGACGCCGGTCCCGAAACCGTCAATCTTCCGGGGGTCGTTTTCGCCGGCGATAGCCCGCGAAGCCGGGGGGCTCTTCCTCCCGGCGTTTTTTCCTGCCGCGCCGAGGCCCTGCCGATGGAAGGTTTTTTCGAAGTCAGTTCGCAGGTTATGATGATAAGAGACAATTGAATGTGAACCCGATGATCCCTCTGTTTCGGGGATCAGCGGGACATCCGGGGTGGTGTTTCAAACTTGTCTTGCAGTGAGTGGGGGTTGGCTCATGATGGGGGCATGGCGGTTGAAGGGACAATTGTGAAAAAGGCCGGAGGGCTGCGAAAGATGAACCATCCGGCGCGCACCCTCCGGTTGGCGCGCTCGCGGCACCAGTTGCAAAGCGACCGGATGTTGGCGCGCTATTACGCGCTGCGGGGGATCGAGATGGAGGAGGCTTTCAAGTGCCCCGGTCGCGCGTCCGACACGAAGCAGCTGGCGGAGGAGTTGCCGCGGCTGGTGGAGGGGCTCAACGTTCTGGAGATCGCCTGCGGGACGGGCTACTGGACGCAGTTTCTGGCGCAACGGGCGCGTTCCGTGACGGCCGTTGACATCAACGAGGAACTGCTGGCGCTGGCGCGCGCGAAGAAGCTTCCGCGCGAGCGGGTGTCGTTTCTCCGTCACGACGCGTGGGAGTTGGCGAGGCTTCGCGGGTCGTTCAATGCCGCGGTGGGCCTTTTCTGGTGGTCGCACATTCCGCAATTCCGGCTTCGGGCGTTTCTGACGGCGGTCAACCGGGCCGTGGAGCCGGGTTCGCTGGTGGTGTTTGTGGACAATCTTGCGCAGGATTGCCGGCGCACGCCGCCGGTGGGAGTCGATTCGGACGGCAACTCCTACCAGCGGCGGCTCCTGCGGTCCGGCGAGGCGTTTGACATCATCAAGAACTATCCCTCTCGTCGGTCGATTTTTGACGTCCTTGACGGGTTGGGGACCGACATCCGCTATCACGCTCTCGAATGCGTGTGGATGGTGAGTTATCGGACCCCGACGCCGTCCGCACATTAGAAGCCATCTCATAGACCCTGCACGGCCCTGTTCGTGGAGCGGGGATGACGAGGGAGTCAGCGGCTTCGTCGTCGGAAAGAGACGAACCTCTCGGGCTCCGCGCCTCTTGTCTACGGGCCGCAGCGCCGGCCATCGAGGATGCCGGGTGGGCGGCGAACGAGATTGACCGGTTTGTGCGGATGAGGATCGAGGAGGCCGGCGTGCCGCCGGCCCCGACGGCGGACCCGGTGAGCCTGATCCGGCGGGCGAGCCTGCACCTGACCGGTCTGCCGCCGGCGCCGGAGGAGGTGGACGCCTTTGTGGCGGCGTCCGATTCCGATCCCGAGCGGGCCTTGAGGGAGCTGGTGGACCGGCTTCTGAGCAGCGCCGCCCACGCGGAGGTGATGGCCGGTTGGTGGCTGGACCTGGTGCTGGCCCGGCGGCCCGCGGCGAACGAGCTACGGCATCTGCAGTCGTTACTCGACAGCCAGCGGTCGTATTTCCGGGACCGGCCGGTGGTGGCGGAAGGTTGGCTCGCTTAGCGGCGGGCGAGGTCGACCTCGGGATCGAGCGGAGCGTCCTCGACGAGGTGGGCGGCGAGCTGCGCGGCGCACCACGGGGCGTGGAGGGCGCCCTTCGAACCGAGGCCGTTGAAGACGACGAGGGCCGGTTGTTCCGGGTGGCGGCCGAGGACCGGCTTGCGACCGGTCACGATGGGGCGCACCGCGGCGTGGTGGGAGGCGACCGACCAGCGTGCTTCCGGGAGGAGGCCGCGCAGGCGCTTCTCGATGACGGCGCGGGCCTCGGCGGTGGGATTCGTGTCGAGGGGATCCCATGAGTAGGTGGTGCCGGTCCGGTGGAGGCCGTCCGCGGCGGGGAAGAGCCAGTTGCCGCGGTTCAGGATGCGTTCTTCCCGGAACGACTCGATCTCGACCTCGAGGATTTCGCCCTTCGCGGAGCGGAACGGGATCGATGGGAACCATGGATCGCCTGCACCGGAATACCCGCGGCAGAGGGCGGCGTGGCGGGCTTTGATCTCCTGCCAGCGGACGCCATGGTCCGTCGCCTCGATGTCCTCGCTCCGGCAATCGCGTTCGAGGAAGGCGCCGAGGTCGTTGAAATGAGCGCGGGAAGCCGCGAGGAACCGCCGGGTGTCCACCGACCCGCTCACTGCGATTTCGAAGCCTCCCAGCTCGTTGCGCACTCCCGCCGGAACAAGCGGTTGCGGTTGGGGGTCGCTCAGGAGTCCTTCGTATCGGCCTTCGGCATCCTTGCGTCGAAAGACTTCCGCTTCCCGTTCATCCTTGAAGAGGCGCACCAGGCGCCGGGGGCGGAAGAAACGCGTGCGGAGGATCCCCTCCAGAGTTCGATAGAAGTCCGCCGCGGCTTCGAACGTCTCCCGGAAGCGCCAGCTCAGGTTGAAATTGCGGCCGATGATCGGATTCAGAAGGCCCGCCGAGATCTTCGAAGCCGTCATGGGATCGCCCCGGTCCACGATGCACACCGACTGTCCGCGCCGCAGCAGTTCCCATGCCAGACAGGTCCCGGCCAGCCCCTGTCCGACGATCAGGTGGCCGGCCTCGCGCCTCCTTCCATGCCCGGCAGAGTGTTGAGATGCAGCCATGGTTCATCGTTCTGCAGGGGTTCCGTGGAGCAGCCGGCGGCTCACCTGTGGGGTTTGGAGGCTGGCCTGCTTCAACGACATGAAAGGGTGGTCCGCGAAACCCCTCCCAAGGATTCTTTCATTCCTCGCGCCCTCCCGCAAGGAGGCGTTCTGGTGTTCTGTCGACTTGAATCCTCCGCCGGTTATCGACGGAACCCGGAGGTCGCGTCGGATTTTTTTACAGTGCCGCCGCCCCCATATACTCATGGAAATCTCGACCGGGGATGGGGGGGTGTGGTC
>CAYPUM010000382.1:0-4257 GCA_964413545.1 uncultured Roseibacillus sp.
AGCAGCCCCTCGGCAGCGTGCACCATGACGGATCCCTCGGCGCTCCGCAGCTCGTTGCGCAGCACCTTGACCGCCTCGTCGCGCAGGGCGTCCGCGTCGCGGCTTCCCGCGCGGGCCGGCGGCGCCGCGCCGAGCAGGCCGGCGAGCAGGACCAGCGGGACAGTTCTCATGCCACCTCCCGCAATTGCACCTCACGGCCGCCCTCGTTCCGGCTGACGATCGCCGCGATCACCAATTTCATCAGCTCCTCGGTCTCCGCAAACGGGAACGGCGGCGTCCCGGATTGGAGCCAGCGCACCAAGTCCGCGAGCTGGGCGTGGAAAGCGGCGAAGGTGTCCGTCATGCGCAGCTGCGCCGCCCCCTCGGTGCCGCACAACTGGAGGGAACCGAAGGCCCCCGCTGCGTCGCGATGCACGCCGATCGAGGCGTCCGTCCCGTCCCGGTGTTTGAGGTGGACCACGTCGCGCCCCGCGCTCCCCGTGTTCCGGCAGGAGAGAAACCCCGGACCGGTGATGGGATAGATCGCTTCGAGGGCGTGAATGCCGTAGCGTTCCCATGACTTGCACATGCTGATCGACGCGTAGCGCAGCTCGCCCAGTGCGGCCCGGCCGTCGGCGGCCGAAGCAGCCAACCGGCGGCCGCCCCCGCTTGCGGGCCGGTTGCCGCCCTCCCCCGCCCCGCCGCCCGGCCGCCGGTGATAAGGCACGAATTCCCGCGCATAGCGCATGCAACTCGAGGAAAGCACCCGGGCGCCCCGGGCGATCCACTCGCGGAAGACCTCCAGATCCTCGGCCCGGTCCACCAGCGGCTTGTCGACAAAAACCGGCAGGCCGGCCTCGATGAACGGACGGCAGCGCGCAACGTGCTCGTCTCCCCTGTCGGTGGCGATGATCACCGCGTCCACCTCATCGATGACGTCCGTCGCGGAACCGGCCACATTGGGGATCCGCGCGCAACGCGCCACCTCTTCGGCGTCGGCCGGGTCGTCGGTCCACACGTGCGTCACCCGCGCTCCCGGCATCGGAAACGCCGTCTCCGGTTGCCGCCCCAAATACTCCGGAATGACCGGATACGGGCATGCCGCCATCGCAACGCGGTCGTAACCGTTGAAGATCGCGCTCCACGAATACGGGTGCCCGTTGCCCTCGACCATCCCCAGCATCGCAAGGCGGAGGGGACTCGGTGGGGCATCCGTCCTCATCAACATCTCCGGCACCGGGTCAGGGGTGGGACACCGCCGCGGCGATCACCTCGCGCTCCCTCGAAAGAGCCGCATCAATCCGGCGGCGGTCATCGTCCGTCATCGGCCGGCGCATATGGCTGAACTCCGAGGAAAAAACGCCCATCCGCACAAGGATATACTTCAGCCCGCTCGGCCACTGGCTGAGATCCTCCCGGAACAAGTCCCTCAGGAGAGCGTTGGATCGCGCCTGCCACGCCCGGGCGGTGCGGTCGTCGCCGCAGGCATGCGCGTCCAGAACCCTCCGGATCATCCCCCCAATCAGGATCCCCGTGCCGAGGAGCGCCCCGTCGTAGCCGTGATCGAAGAACTTGACCACGTCGAACTCGTCACCACTCAGCAGTTTCAGGTCCTCGCGTGTCCTGCGGACCGCCCCGAAGCGCCGCATCGCACGGTCGGACCGGGTGCTGTCCTTGATGATGGTGACCTGCGGGTGCGCCGCCAGTTCGTCCCAACCCCCGTCATCGATGCCGGGAATTTCCGCGCATGGCAGCAGATAGAGCCCCGCGGGAATCGATATTCCGTCCAGCGCCTCGAGGAAGTACCGTCGCACCGCCTCCGGTCCGTCCCACCCGGCATGGCCGGGAAGCGCCATGAGGACGGCATCCGCCCCCGCCTCGTGAAAGCGCCGCGCGTTGTCCCGCACGCGGGAGACCGCCCGGTCGGCGGCCTGCACCGTCAGACACATCGAGTCCCCACACAGTCTCCGCACCGTCCGGATCAACTCCGCCACCTGCGCCGGCGCCATGAAGCGCCCCTCGCCACACGAGCCGGCAAGGAAGATCCCGCTGATGCCATGGGCGCGGTGCTGGTCCACCATCCGCTCGATCGAGCGCTCATCAAGGGAGCCGTCGTCAAGGAACGGGGTCGGCGTCGCGGACCAGATCAGGGGGGGGCTCCTGTTGCCGCGCGCCGCCGTCGCATCTGAGGCCCGGCCGGTCATCGTGGTCCGCTGGCGTGGAGTTGGTGCATCGCTGATGGCCGAAGGCTCTCACGTTTCCGGAGGCCGGCAACAGCCCGAAGGTTGGGTTCCCTTTTGGAACCATTCGGGGTTCTTCAACAGCCTCCGGGAACCGGGCGGAGGCGAACATGGTCTGGTGTGGCACGACCGCCCCGGTCGTGACCTCCCCCCGTCGTGACCTCCCCCTGTGGCACGACCGTCCCGGTCCGTGACCTCCTCCCGTGGTGACCTCCCCCACCCGCCCTTCGGGAGGCACATTCCGGCCCCCTTTGCGGCCCGCTGGAGTCCTTCAAATCCAGGAGTCGTCAACACATGAGTCAAGTTTTGCGAACTCCCGTTCCGGCGAACGATGACGGGCGGCGATTACGGATGACGAGGGAGGTGCGCTTCACGCAATCGTCCCCCGTAATCGTCGCCGTAATCGTCACCCGGTCCGAGGCTTGCGGCCCGCTCGTGGTCCTGACCTCAAGCGGCCCTTCCTGTCTTCGGGTGAGCCTGCGGCCGGGCTGCTCACGCCGGGAACCACCCCTTGCGGGGGTCGCGGTTCATGAGCTTGTTGGCTTCCTCGCTGTTGGTGAATTTCCGTGTCTTGGGGTCGAACTTCAATTCGCCCTTCACGCGGGCCGCGATGTTGCCCATCAGGGCGACGGCGGTGAGCATGCCTCCGTATCCGAAGTGCGAGAGGGGGGCGTTGTATGGGATTTCGCCCTTGGCGGCCATGAGGAACTCCTTCTCGTGGCCGCGCGACGGCGGGGCGGCCTTCTCGGGGCGGCCGAACTCCTTGCGGGCCGATTCCGGCACCAGCACCGCGGAGTTGTTGTGCGAGCCGACCACCCAGCACACTCCCTTCGTCCCGACCATGAAGGAACCGGCGGACCCTTGGTTGCGTCCCTTTTCGAGGCCCGGGATCGCGGGGGGTTTGTTCACTCCGTCGTACCAGTAGGCGTCGAAGGCGGGCCGGTCGCCGTCGGCTGCGAAGCGCCACTTGACGGTCTTGCCCTTCGGGTAGGTGTCGATGGCCGGGCCGGTCTGGTCGACGCACTCCACGCTGACCGGGAAGCCGGGCTCGAGGGTCTTGTAGAAGGCGTTCATCAGGTGGCAGCACCAGTCGCCGAGGGCGCCGTTGCCGAAATCGATCCACCCCCTCCAGCGGGCCGGGTGGTAGATGCCCTTCTTGTAGGGGCGCATCGGGGCGGGTCCGATCCAGAGATCCCAGTCGAGCGACTCCGGCACGGGATCCTCCCCCTCGGGGGTGCGGATCCCGTCGGTGAACCAGCCGCCGTGCACCCCGGTCCATGTGTGGACCTCCCTGACCTCCCCGATGGCGCCGGCCTTGTAGTAGTCGTAGGCGATGCGCCAGCCATGGCTGCCCATTCCCTGGTTGCCCATCTGGGTGGCGACCTTGTGCTTTTCGGCCTCGGCCGCCAGTTGCAGGGCCTCCCCGGCCGACCACGTCAGGGGCTTTTCGCAGTAGACCGCCTTGCCGGCGCGGATGGCGCGGATGGCCGCCGGGAAGTGCTGGTGATCGGGGGTCGAGATGATGACGGCGTCAAAGTCGTCGGGCTTCTCGAAGAGTTCGCGGTAATCGCTGCACGCCATGGCCTCGGGAAACTTCTTCCGCGTTCCCTCGAGCCGGCCGGCGTCCACGTCGCAGAGCGCGACGATCTCCTCGTTGCGGGACATGCCGATGCCGTGCCCTCCCCGGCCGCCCACCCCGATGATGGCCACCCGGAGCTTCTTCTCGTCCGCGGCCCGGGCCACATGCGGGAATGCCATGGTGGCGGCCGCCGTGGCGGCGCCGGTCTTCAAAAAACGTCTGCGACTCGTCTCAACCTTCATTGTCTTGCTTTGGTTCATGTTCTTCTCTTCTCAAAATTCTCCCCTCCCCGCGCCTCTTCGGCGCCCCCCCGCAACTTCAAGACGTCCCGCCGGGGCCGTCAACCACAATCGCGGGAATCCATCCTCGAATCCCATGGCCTGTGGAATGCGGTGGCAAGCTGGCCAATCGTTCGCTCCGGCGGGACAAGCCCGCCGGGGGCGTCACATCCCCCGGCGG
>CAYPUM010000383.1:0-4253 GCA_964413545.1 uncultured Roseibacillus sp.
TGACTCATTTGTGACGACTTCTGGATTTCAAGGCTAGCGAGACGGGCTTCGGACCGGTTGACGATTGCGGGGGACGGCTCAAACCGGATAGGAGCCCTTGATGTAGTGTTCGAGCGGGTGTCCCTTTCCGAGACCAAGCCCACAAGTTGTCCTTTGACCATGACGAGGAGGGCTCCGACGTCCCTGTCGGCCATCTCCTTGATGGCGTTGTAAACGGTTGTCTCGGGGCTCACGTTCCAGAGGGCGGATTCCTTCTGATCGAGAACGGAGGAGACGGTGTCTGAGATTTTCATGGAGCCCGCAATTTCCTCCGGGGTGGGCGGGAGGGCAACGAGAAACTTGCGGTCGGAGGGAGGCGGGCATGGCAGGGAAGCTCCCTGGTGCTGAGCGCGCCATCAAGCACCAGGGAGTGCACTCGTGCGAGCGCGTGCATCCCCACCCTCGGTTTGCCGGGGAGAATCGCGAGTCGCCGGGAAGGGCCGGCGGGGGACCCGCTTGAAGGGTGCGATTCTTCCGGCCGCCGGCCATGCCCGGCACTGCCAGAACCGGGGGAGCCGACTCACTGAGGATGAGAATCCAGTGAGGGTTGCAGGACGGCCGAAGGGGGGCTCGACCGTCGAGCGGGACCGGGGTCCGTCGAACGTCAAATCGCAATTCCCTTGCCCATTCATGATCTGACGCCTGCGGGTCGGGGGAGCACGAAGCGTGCCGATCGTTGGGTCACCCGGATCATTCTGGCTGTAAGTTGCTGTGCAATAGTGGTTTGTGAAATGCCATGAATTCTGCGGTCCTTTCGCCGGGCTCCGCGTGGGCCGGGGTTGTAAGGTTTGCCGACGGCGGGGGGCGTTTTGATCGAGGCGCCCCTGCCCCTGCCTGACTCATTCGTCCTTTTGCCGTCGACCGTCGAGCCGAAACGGGTGCTCATTTCAGGTGGCGGGCGCCTGTAAGGAATCCCGACGGGCTTGAGGCGGAGGCGCGAGCCGGGAGGCTGGACGCGGAGTGGCGGGGCGGATTGCGCTCGGGCGTGGCGCTATTGTCGCGGCTTGCATGCGGCCTGAGCGATCAACCGGGCCGCGTCGTCGAAGCCGGTTTGTGCGGTATTGATGGTGAGGTGGTATTGGAGAGGGTCGTTGATGCGGGCGTTGAAGTGCCGTTTTACGTATCGTTGGCGGGCGCGGTCGGTTCGGATGACGAACTGTGCGGCCTCTTTGGGTTTCATGCGGTAGAATTCGGCGGCATGTTTGGTGCGGATTTCGATGGGGGCGACGAGGCGGACGTGGAAGGCGCGGGGCATGTTGGCGGTGATGATATTGGCGCCGCGGCCGACGATGATGGCGTTTCCGAGGTGGGCGAGGCGGAGGATGGTATCGGTGGTGTGCTGGACGAGGGTCCAGTTGGCGGGGTGCAACCCGAGGAGTTGTTCGACCGCGTCCCGGAGGTTGAAGACGGTGTCCTCGGGCATGAACTGCTTGATGCGATCGGGCAATTCGTGGTCCTTGAGGACGCGTTCCACGAGGTTGCGATCAAAGACGGTCCACGGCGGGGCGTCGGGGACCGGGCTGTTCTGGTTCAACTGCTCCGCGGTGAGCTTGCCGATCGAGACCGCTCCGGCCCCGGTTTCCCGCGAGATCGTGATGACGGGCAGTTCGACCTTTTTCTTTCGTGAAGTGCGGCGGGCTTGCGCCTCGATATATCCCTTGATCAGACCCGAACTCATGATTTTCCCCTTCCTCGTGATATTGAAGACTGTTGGCGTGGTTTCCGCAAGGCAACCTGCGCCGGGCGCCTGGGACCGGCGGACGGTCCAGCCCGGGGCCGGTGCACTTGGCGGTCACATAACGATAGATGTTCGGGGCTGAAGGCGCAAGCCACGAACGAAAAAGAAGGACCCGGGGGGAGCGGCCCACGGGGCCTTCCGGTGAAGGGAAGGAAAGCTTCCGGGTCAAGGACTTCAGCCGCGGCGGATGCGGCGGCGGAGCTTGCGCAGGAGGGCGGGATCGGCCTCGAGTTCCTCGCAGATGGCCGTCAGCACTCCCAAGGTGGGGCGGCTGATGTGGTGTTCCATGCCCTCGACGTCGTGGTAGATAATCTCCTCGTCGAGTTCGAAGGCGCGGAGGAGGCGGGTGAGGAGTTCGTGCCGGGCCACGATACGGCGGGCCACGGCGCGGCCCTCGTCGGTCAGGACCACCCCGCGGTACTTTTCGCGCACCACGTAGCCATCCTGGTCGAGTTTCTGGAGCATGTTCGAGACGCTGGCCTGCGCCACCCCCAGCCGTTCCGCCACCTCGACCGCCCGGGCATACCCCTTCTCCTCGATGAGTTGATGAATCTGCTCGAGGTAGTCCTCCACCGCGGAACTGGCCGGGATCGCTTCCGACATCCGGACGAACCTTCGTGCCCCGCCCGTTCCATGACAAGTTTTTTTGCGGCTGCCAAAGTTTTTGTTTGCAAGCCAAGATGAGCGGGCCTACCAAACTTAGGCATGCCTACTTTTGATTTGCTTTCGAAGACGCGGGTTTCATCGGTTCCGGGCTGGGGGGTTGTCCTGTTGCTGGGGTGGGGGCTTCTGGCGCTGGCGGGTTGTGAAAGCGAAGGGTCCGGCCGGAGCGGACCGGGAGGGGGTCCGGGAGGTTACCCCTATCGGGTGGCGGCCACGACCGGGATGGTTGCCGACATTGTGCGACAAGTGGCTGGGGAACACGCGGAGGTGGAGGGGATCATCGGGTCGGGAGTGGACCCGCACCTTTACAAGCCGACCAGTGTGGATGTGAAGGCGCTGCAGCGCGCGGAGGTGGTGTTCTACAACGGTCTGATGCTGGAGGGGAAGATGTCGGACGTTCTGGTTCGCGTGGCGCGGAGCGGGAAGCCGGTGTTCGCGGTGACGGAGGCGATACTCGAGCAGGAGGACTACGTGATAACAACCGGGGAGCAGCACTACGATCCGCACGTCTGGATGGACGTGCGGGGATGGATGCGGGCGGTGGAGGTGGTGGCGGAGGCCCTTGCCGGATACGACCCGGGGCATGCGGAGGACTATCGGGCGAACGCCGCGGGTTACCTCGAGCGGCTCGGGCGGCTCGACGCCTATGTCCGGGAGGTTCTCGCGTCGATCCCGCCGAAGCGCCGGGTCCTTGTGACGGCGCACGACGCCTTCAGCTACATGGCGCGCTCCCACGGTCTCGAGGTGCGCGGGATCCAGGGGATCAGCACCGAATCGGAGGCCGGTGTGAAGGACATCGAGGATCTCGTCGACTACCTTGTGGCGCGGGAGATTCCGGCGGTGTTCGTCGAGACGTCGGTGTCGGACAAGAACGTGCGGGCGCTGGTCGAGGGAACGAGGGCGCGGGGCCACGAGGTGAGGGTGGGGGGCGAGTTGTTTTCGGACGCCATGGGTGCGGAGGGGACCTACGAGGGGACCTACATCGGGATGATCGACCACAACGTCACCACGATCGTCCGCGCCCTCGGGGGGAGCGCCCCCGCGGGGGGATTTCAAGGGAAGTTGAACCGCTGATGAGGCGTTGTCATGACACGGTTGCTCAAGACGCTTTCCCCGGCCGGTGACGCCGCCGGGGAGGATTTTTCCTCGCATCCGTCCGACGTGCCGTTGGCGGTGCACGACCTCACGGTGGCCTACCACCGCAAGCCGGTGCTTTGGGACATCGACCTCGACATCCCGGAGGGCAAGCTGGCCGGGATCGTTGGTCCGAACGGGGCGGGCAAGAGCACTCTCATCAAGGCCTGCCTCGACCTCATTCCGAAGACCTCGGGCCGGATCGGCATCTATGGGAAGCCCTATCGCGCCCAACGCCGCCTCGTCGGGTATGTCCCGCAGCGGGAGAGTGTGGACTGGGATTTTCCGGTCAGCGCCCTGGAGGTGGTGGCGATGGGGACGTATCGCCGTCTGGGGTGGTTTCGCCGGGTCGGGCGGCAGCAGAAGGAGGCCGCCATGGCGGCGCTCGAGAAGGTCGGGATCGGGCATCTGGCGGATCGTCAGATCAGCCAGCTCTCGGGGGGGCAGCAGCAACGGGTCTTCCTTGCGCGGGCCTTGGCGCAGGACGCCCGTGTTTACTTCATGGACGAGCCGTTTGCGGCGGTCGATGCCGCGACGGAGGCGGCGATCGTCGAACTCCTGCAGGAACTCAACGCGCAAGGCAAGACGTGTCTCGTGGTGCACCATGACCTCGCCACCGTGACCCGGTATTTCGACTGGCTGATTCTGCTGAACATGCGGGTGGTGGCGAGCGGCCCGA